>JASLFQ010000138.1 GCA_030150595.1 Aquirhabdus sp. | reverse complement strand
GATACGGATGGAAATATCGTGATGTCTCGCTGCCGCAACCACTTCACGGACTTTGGCATCACTACCAATATTACCAGGATTGATGCGTAAACAATCAGCACCCAAATCTGCAACGGCCAACGCAATCTTATGATCAAAATGGATATCCGCAACCAGCGGTACACTGACCTGCTTACGAATTTTACCAAATGCTTCTGCAGCTTCCATGCTCGGCACAGATACTCGTACAATATCCGCACCCGCATTCACACAGCGATTAATCTGATCAACTGTTGCCTGCACGTCACAGGTTTCAGTATTGGTCATTGTTTGCACACTAATCGGTGCATCGCCACCCACATAGACTGAGCCAACACGAATTTTACGCGTTGGTTTACGTTTGATCGGCGAATGATGCATAAAAGCAGTTCCTACTTATTGCTGAATCTATTTTTCAATGATTAACGTTGAGATTTAACGAAAAAATTCAACGCGATAAACGAAATGAAGCATGACCATCGACAGTATAAGGTGACAAATCAACATGTTCACCATTCAAACTTAAGGTCACGTTCGCCGCATCTGCCAGCGTAATACTAAACGGTGATACACCATTTAGAGTTAATGGTTGTGCTGTACCTTGCGTGCCACTGATCAAAGTTTTGCCAGTAGAATCCTGCACGACTACATCACTCGGCTTACTCAAAGTTAGTACCAATTGATCACTTGCACTTTGCGTCGTCGCTACTGGCGGCAACGCAGAAATCGGAGCAGTGTTTGTCTGCGGAAGCTGCGTTGTCACAGTCGTGCTGTTCTGCGTATTGTCATTCAAAATGACAGTGTGTGCTGCGCCACTATCATTTTTGGCACTCATAATGTGCTTAATCAATGGAAGAACCAATGCAAAAATCAGCACAATAATCACAACTGGAATCAACAACCACAGCATCCAGCGCTTACTTTTACGAGTGCGGCTTTGTAACTTGGCCAGCTGCTGCAACGGCGAATTTTCTAGGGAATGATTACTCGACAGTCCAGTCGAACTGGTATAAATTTCATTGAACTGCATAATCAACACATCGGAATCGACTCCCAACAATCGACCATATCCGCGCAAATATCCACGAATAAAAGCAGGTTCAGGCAAAGATTTATAGTCATCCGCTTCGATGGCGATGAGGATGCGCTCATTAATATTTAACTCGGTCGCGATGTCTTTTAAATCACGACCTTTGAGCAGGCGTGCTTGGCGTAAACGCTCGCCAGGTCGTTGAGCATTGCTTGGGGTTTGTGTTTGAGATAATGGCAAACTAGAAGTGGACATCGAACTACCTGAAGAAACTAATTGGGGTGAACTATTATTTAAGTGGTCACTGTTCTCGGAAATGACATTGGATTGATTATCATGGTTCTGATCAAACTTTAACGAATCTATACTCGAATCAACAAGAGAACTCGCAGGCTGCTCAACAATAACCGACTCTGCCTCAGATTCAGTCGTTGGCGAAGAAATTATGGGCATCGTTACGGGTATCTGCTCTTCTGGCTGAACGCCCTCAACTGGCTTAATATCTGGTTTTAATTCCATGCTGCCCCCGATTTCAATAAATCATGATAACGTTGGCATTCTGGACTATTTGGATATTCCAGTTCTAATCGACCAGCGAGAAATTGTAAGCGCCCTGAATCCTGTGTTCTTTGGGCAATGCGCATACCGATCCATAGGGCGCGAGCACTTTGCGGCTGATCCCCAGAAAGACGGACATAATCATCATATAAAGTATGTGCAGTTTGGATACGATCCTGCTTCAACATAATGTCCGCCAACTCTAAGCGCGCAACCAGTGAATTTTTATTCACATCTAGTGCTTCAGCAAACGCATTTTGCGCCTCTGAGTTCTTTTTAAGAATCAGCGCTGTCAGTCCGAGGTTCTCCAAAGCAGCAGCGCGGTCATAGTACCCTAACTGATGCCCTGCAATTTCAAACTGTTCATAGGCTTCTTGATAGCGTTGACGACTACTTAAGAACACACCATAGTTGTTATGCGCTTGAGCAAAATCACTTTTATAAGAAATTGCACGTTTAAAATACCATTCGGCTTTAACCTGATTGTCTTCACCGCCAGCACGCTGTAGGAGTACGCCCATCATATTATTAGCATCGGGTGATCTTGGATCAGACTCTAGTGCTTTTGCTAAGCTACGCTGGGCAGCGTCCAAGTCGCCATTTTTGATATATTCGGCTGCCATTCCAGTTCGTGCTAATGCCGCTGCCTCATGGTTTGCAGGGCTTTGCGCTGCTTTCATCATCGACGACGGAGAAGTCACGGTAGTCTCGCAACCTGTCAGTGCGGCAGCACTCAAACCCAAAAAACAAAAAAACAAACCATAAGAATGAGTTCGACCCACAGAACGTACAGCGCTCTGAATGGTATTCAAATTCCACAAATACTTATGATGCGTCATTACTATGAACCTCGCGTTCTCAATATCTCACGCCGTTGACCCGATGTTGAATGAGCGGCTTTCTTCTCTGCATCTTGTTTAATATTTTGATGCTCAACAATCTTTTGTTTCCATTTTTCCGCACGACGCGTTCGATCAGCAACCTGCCCGACTAATTGACCACATGCCGCATCAATATCATCACCACGCGTCATTCTCACCGTACACACAAATCCAGCATCCGATAATGTTTGCTGGAATGCCATGATTCGATTGCGACTTGAGCGCTCGTATGGCGCATGCGGAAACGGATTAAATGGAATCAGGTTAATCTTACTGGGTAAATCGTTTAAGAGTTGTATCAATTGTTTAGCGTGATGCGGTTGGTCATTGACACCATCCAACATGACGTATTCGATCGTGACGTGTTTTTTACGTGATGGCTCTAATGCATCGTCTTGGTCATCATCATCGTTCAAAGTCTGATTTTGAGCCATTTTGGCTTTAACCGCTTTATGTTGTGCAGATTTATCCGACAATGGCGCACCGCGCGATACATAGCGATGTGCCGCAGCCATCAGCTCAACCAGCGGATATTTTTTATTAATTGGGACAAGTTCATTGCGTAATTCGTCATTTGGCGCATGAAGTGAAATCGCGAGCGCTACATCAATCTCATCACCGAGTTTATCAATCATCGGTACGATACCCGATGTAGACAAGGTCACACGACGCTTAGACATGCCATAAGCATGATCATCGAGCATGAGCTGCATGGATGCGACGACAGACTTAAAATTAAGCAAAGGCTCGCCCATGCCCATCATCACCACGTTAGTCACAGTACGCGTCCGCTCACCGACAGGCGTATCTTCCATATAGGATTGATTCGCCACCCAAAGCTGACCAATGATTTCCGCAGGCAGAAGATCACGCTGAAAACCCTGTTTTCCCGTACTACAGAAACTACAGTCCAGCGCACAACCAACCTGCGAGGAAATACACAGTGTCTTACGTCCATCGGCAGGAATCAGTACGGTTTCAACCAGTGAGCCCGCGCCTTCGCCTACGCGAAAAACCCACTTACGTGTGCCATCATTAGAATATTCACGATGAACCACTTCTGGTGCAGCAGCATAGGCTAAACGTGATAACTTCTCACGCAATGAACCTGCCAAATTGGTCATTTCATTAAAATCAGTGACGCCCAACTGATGAATCCACTTCATGACTTGCGCTGCACGAAATTTCTTTTCACCGATGGTTTCAAAGTAAGTTTCGAGTTCTTTACGCGTCATTCCTAATAAATTGACTTTATTAGAATTGTTAACAACATCACTTGCGCAATCCGACGATCCATCGCCTTGCGTAAATGAGCTGGATGGTTTTGATGCAGGCATCGCAGATTTTGCTAAATCATTAGCATCATTTACTTGCAGATCTTGAGCATCAACAACTTCAACATTCATAAAAAATTTTATCCAAAACGGTTATTTATATAACAATAACATGAGAGCGAAACATCAAAACAGAAATGATGTGTATCAACTGTTTGCATCATTCGTTTCAATTGAAAAATCTAAAAAACTGCGCATTGTAAAAACAACAAAAACCAGATGTCAGTAACATCTGGTTCTAGCGCGATCTTATTTTAACATGCGGCAGGCTTTTAGCGTGTATTAAAGGCTAATTGCGCACCGCAGTGTTAAAAATGAGCGTGTGCGTATTAGCGAATACGTTTAGTTACTTCAGTTGCAGCGAAGAAGTAAGCAATTTCACGGTTTGCAGATGCAACAGAGTCAGAACCGTGTGCTGCGTTTTCGTCGATGCTTGATGCGAAATCAGCGCGGATTGTGCCTGGTGCTGCATCTTTAGGGTTAGTTGCGCCCAAGATGTCACGATGTGCCAAAACTGCGTTTTCACCTTCAAGTACAGAAACCAAAACTGGGCCTGAAGTCATGAATGCAACCAAGTCACCGAAGAAACCGCGTTCTGCGTGCTCTGCGTAAAAGCCTTCAGCTTCTGCTTTAGACAATTGCTTCATTTTTGCAGCAACGATTTTCAAGCCGCCTTTTTCGAAGCGTGCATAGATTTCGCCGATGTGGTTTTTGCCAACTGCGTCTGGTTTAACGATAGAGAGTGTGCGTTCGATTGCCATGATATGACATTCCTTCTTGATTGTGGGTAAAACGAAAATGAGAGAATCAAAATTTTAGGCGCGTATTATACCGACGACTGGGCACAAAGATAGAGCATGTTTTGTCTAGCCTTTGCAACTTGTCGACAAAATTCATGATTGGTGCAGTTATAGCAGCTAACTATGACAGATTAGCATGACGCTTTCGCGCCAAAGCCGATTTAATCGACTTCGTCTAACCATTGCATTTGGATCGCCTCAAGGATTTTTTCGTTTGAGCGATTTGGATCATCCTGAAAATCAGGCAATTCACGTACCCAACGATGTAAATCGGTAAAACGTATGGTTTTTGGATCGACTTCAGGATGCGCTTCGATGAGTGCTAACGCGATGTCGAGGGAATCTGTCCAGCGTAATGGCATGATCTATGTCCAAGCAGTTTTTCAATGGCGTGACTTTAGCAGGTTTCTGTTGAGGTGCAAGGCTTTGGTTGCTATACATTGAGTTTCAATAAAACAAAATTTGCGGTATCGTGAGTTTCAATAAAAACTTAAAAAATGACGGAATTGCGATGACTATGAAAAACATTATAAAACTCATAGCAAAGTACATTATTAGCGGATTAGTTGTCTGGATGGGTTATACATCTTTGTTGGATCTATCGCTGTAAGACCATTTTTAGAGGGCTGTGCTGAGCCACTAGTTTTCAGTGACTTCATATTATATCTATCACTTGGAGGAATGTTTTTCATCACAGGCAGCTTCAGTTTCAAAATGTATAAAACGCAAGTAAGCTATTCAATTCGCAAGTTATATAACTTTATTTTTGGCTTAACGGTAGCAATTACTTTAATTTATGTTTTTAAAGGAATTGACTACTCAAACTCACCTCAACAACTCAAGTTTTATAGTAAATTAATAAAACCTACATTGCATCGAGACTTAACTCTATTCTCGTATCTTTTATTGTTAGGGATCGCCTCAATAACCATACCAACTAAATCGCTTTCGCCTACATAAAATCACCGAAAATCTCGAATCGTGCTGAATCAAATCTTCCTTTTAACTTTATAACAAACCCACATCAGCCCAATCCAAAACGGAATCACATACACCGAAATCGACACACCCTCAATCTGCGTCATAATTCCAAGAATCAACGCCACAAATGCCAGACACAGATAATTCGTCCACGGCGACCAAAACGCCTTAAACGAAGGCACCACACCTAACCGATTCATCGCCGCACGAAACTTGAGATGCGCCAAACTAATCATTGCCCAATTGATCACGAGCGCCGCCACAACCAGCGACATCAGCAACTGTAAAGCCCGCTCTGGAATCGTGTAATTGACCAATACACAAAACAACGTCATCGCCGCCGACACACCAATTGCCAACGCAGGCACACCACGACGATTCACCTTGAGCAACGCTTTTGGCGCATCACCTTGCGTCGCTAAACCATACAACATCCGACTATTGCAATACACACAACTGTTATAAACCGACAATGCCGCCGTGAGCACCACAAAATTCAAAATATTCGCCGCCAAATGATCACCAATAATTGAAAAAATACTGACAAAAGGACTATTCCGATAATCATCACCGCCCGACGATAACGTCAGCAACAACTGATCCCAAGGACGAAGCGACAACAGCACCACCAGCGCGCCAATATAAAAAATCAAAATCCGAAAAACGATTTGGTTAATTGCACGCGGAATCACTTTCTTCGGCTCTGACGCTTCAGCAGCCGTAATCCCAACCAACTCCAGCCCACCAAATGAAAACATGATCAACGCCAAAGCCATGAGCAAACCATGCCAGCCATTTGGCAAGAATCCTCCATGAGTCCATAAATTGGTAATGGAAGCCTCAGAACCACCTTTGCCACTGATTAGCAAATAACTACCCAATACAATCATGCCAATAATGGCAACGACTTTAATCAGCGCAAACCAAAACTCCGACTCACCAAACCAACTCACGCGAGACAAATTAATCAGATTCACCAACACAAAAAACGTTGCCGCTGTCGCCCATGTCGGCACATCAGGCCACCAATACTGAACGTATTTTCCAACTGCCGTCAGCTCCGACATCCCGACTAACACATACAAAATCCAATAATTCCAACCCGACAGAAAACCCGCGAATCCACCCCAATATTTATGTGCAAAGTGACTAAATGAACCCGCAACAGGTTCTTCAACAATCATTTCACCTAATTGACGCATGATTAAAAATGCAATGATCCCACCAATCCCATAACCCAAAATCATCGCTGGGCCAGCCATTTTTAGCACGCCAGCCGAACCTAAAAACAGCCCAGTACCAATCGCACCACCCAGCGCAATCAGTTGGATATGTCGGTTTTTTAAACCACGATTTAAAGTCATATTAGGTTGTTCATCGATCATATGTTGTTTTGCTCACAACTGGATTTAAGGCATTCAATTCAAATCAATGCCTACTAAAATTACGAGAATAAAGTTCGTATTTCGAAATTACCACTTCAAAATTGGCATTGGATTCAAAGGGTTTTTCAAACCATAAAGGGCACCACGTTTAAGCAAGAATTTATGAAAACCTGAGTTTGGAAAGTGTTGTCTGATTTCATGCATTACTTGTTTATCAACCTTTAAACCCACTGCGCCAAATGTCACTTCCGCCCAGTCTGCTTGACGAAAAAGTTCAACGATTCGAGAGGAATGATGAGATGGTTGGATTTTGTGATGATCTTGGATCATGGCAACGACTTCATCAATCCATGATTTTTTCCCAACAGAAATGAGGTAGTCCATTGCCATTTGCGCCGAAGGATCAAGATAGTCCAACGTATGATGCGTCCACAAACCCAGATCATGAAATGCAGCGGCAACCGCAATTTTTTCTAATTCAATGTTATTCAGTACCGTCGTTGCTTGAATCGAATTAATGAGACGATATAAATGATTTCGATACGCGACATACTGTGCACCGAGCTGATCTCGGTACTGACTTAACAACTCATCAAGAATCGTATGTACTAAAATAATCAAGATGAGCTCCTGCAAAAATAATATTATCCATCACATCCAAGAGATGTTTTACAACTCGAATCATCCAACTCGCATTACGCTGCAAAGCTACTCACCAGTCTCGAACGCGCCACGCCACGCCAAATCCAATGCACATGACTCTCTTCAAAATGATCACCTTCAAACCACAGGAAGACACCTTCCATCATCTCAGGCCAATCATCCAAAGTAACCGTTGTTTCGTCCTGCATGACCGCCAGAAAAACAGCCAAAATCGTATCGTGACTCACCGCAAGTAGTACGCCATTGTCTTGCTGT
>JASLFQ010000105.1 GCA_030150595.1 Aquirhabdus sp. | reverse complement strand
TGATATTCCGCCGCACAACTTGCGTGAAGTGGTCAAAGGCACGATTGCGCTGCTGAAAAATCCAAATCTCACAGATGAAAAACTCGCGACTTATATTCCTGGGCCTGATTTACCGACACGTGCAGAAATCGTTAGTAGCCCAGAAGATCTGCTGAAGATCCAAGCGACAGGTCGTGGCAGCTATCGCGCGCGCGCGATCTATCATGTGGAAAAAGGCGAGATTGTCATTACCGATTTGCCGTATCAGGTGTCGGGTGCAAAAGTCATTGCCCAGATTGCTGAGCAAATGCAGGCGAAGAAGTTACCGCTGGTGACCGATTTACGTGATGAGTCGGATCATGAGAATCCAACGCGTATTGTGATTATTCTGCGTTCTAATCGTGTTGATGCTGATGCGGTGATGAGTCATTTGTTTGCGACGACTCGTCTTGAAAGTAGTTACAGCGTCAATCTGAATATGATTGGGCTGAATGGTCGTCCGCAAGTGAAATCCATTCGGACGATTCTGCTGGAATGGTTGGAATATCGTCAAGAAACAGTGCGTCGTCGTTTAAGTCATTCACTAGAAAAAATCGAAAAGCGTTTACATATTTTGGGCGGTTTGCTGGTTGCTTATTTAGATATTGATACCGTGATTCGTATTATCCGTGAAGAAGATCATCCGCGTGCGGAGTTGATGGCGCACTTTGGTCTGACGGAAATTCAAGCGGATGCCATTCTTGATCTCAAATTACGCCATTTGGCGAAACTTGAAGAAATGGAAATTCGCCGTGAACAAGAAGAACTTGAGCTCCAAGCAACCAAAATTCGTGGCTATTTAAATAATCCTGAATTGCTCAAAGGCTTAATCATTGAAGAGCTGCAAGAAGATGCGAAGAAACATGGCGATGATCGTCGTTCACCAATCGTTCAGCGTAGTGAAGCGGTTGAGTTAAAAGAATCTGATCTGACACCTGCGGAAGCGATTACCGTGGTGTTATCACATTCTGGTTGGATTCGCGCGGCGAAAGGCACCGATATTGATGTGCAGAGCCTGAATTATCGTGCGGGTGATGCGTACTTAAGCCATTGCACAGGTAAGAGCAATCAACGAGTGTATTTGCTGGATAATACGGGGCGTAGTTATGCGCTTCCTGCCGCCAATTTACCGTCTGCGCGTGGTCAAGGCGAACCTGTGACTACTAAACTTGCGCCACCTGCGGGTACGCGTTTTGTTGAAGTGGTGATGGGCGATGATGCTCAGTCAATCTTGCTGGCAAGTAGTCAAGGCTATGGCTTTGTCAGCACCATGTCGGCATTAGATAGTACCGTGAAGGCGGGTAAAACCGTAGTGACTTTGACGGAAGGCAGTGAATTGATGCCTGTATTGCCGTTGCCTGCTGACGCTGATCGTATTGCCGTATTGTCATCCAGCGGACGATTATTGATTTATCCATTGGCAGATTTACCCGTGATGAACCGTGGTAAAGGCAATAAACTCATTGCTTTAGAAAGTCATGAAACAGTGCGTGCAATGGTTGGGTTAGTGGCTGGCGCGTCTTTGGTCATTATGTCGGGTTCAAGGCCACTCACATTAAAAGACTCGGATGTGACGCATTATTCGGGCAAACGTGGTCAACGTGGGCATCTGTTACCGCGCGGCTACCAGAAAGCTGAAAGTATGCAAATGGGCTCGTGATTTGTCTGGCGCAGGCTGTGGTTTTAGAGCGGAATGCGTTAGACTCAATGCTATACATATGGATTTGTGGTGACGAGTGGGTCATGCTTTTGATCAGTCGTGCCAGTGTGATTGCGGGCTTTTTTTGTTAAGTTGCGCAAACTTTTATTTCGAAAGACATGGTTATTTCATAAGGCGTCGAAATAAAGATAGTTTTAAAACCAATGCCTGATTGATAACGAAAACATATGTGATATGGACGCCGTTAAATAATCAAACCTGAATTTGCAAGCGAAGAGAGAATCAGTATGACGAATAAGCCTTGGTTTGATGCGTATCCTGTAGGGACGCCACACGAGATTGTAATGCCAGCGAGTAATACCTCGCTGATCGATGTATTCGAACGCAGCATTCAATTATTTGGTAAGCGTGATGCATTCGTGTGTATGGAAAAGCGCGTCACTTACAGTGAATTGGATCAGAAAAGTCGTCAATTAGCGGCATACTTGCAATCACTCGGTCTCAAAAAAGGTGCACGAATCGCGGTGATGTTGCCCAACGTCCTGCAATATCCAATCTCTGTTCTCGCGATTCTACGTGCTGGATATGTTTTGGTGAATGTAAACCCACTTTATACAGCGCGTGAACTCGAACATCAGTTGAAAGATTCTGGTGCCGAAGTGATCATTGTTCTGGAGAACTTTGCTTCTGTACTACAAGAAGTTGTTGCCAACACACCTGTCAAACACGTTATCGTGGGTAGCGTCGGTGAAATGCTCGGTCTGGTTAAAGGCACGATTGTTGATTTGGTGGTGCGCCGTGTGCGTAAGCAAGTGCCAGCTTGGTCGATTAAAGGTTCCGTTCATTTTAAAGATGCGCTTAATAAAGTCAGCGCGCGTAAATATCAGCGTCCAGTCGTGGGCTTGGCTGATACAGCAGTTCTACAATACACTGGCGGTACAACGGGTGTGTCTAAAGGTGCAGAATTAACTCACTCCAATTTGGTGGGTAATTTGCTGCAAGCGGAAGCCTTCTTTAGCACTGCATTAGGTTCAGATGATCCAAAAGGACCGCAAGACACAATTCTTTGTGCTTTGCCGCTGTATCATATTTTTGCGTTGATGTGCTGTGCGTTATTGGGCATGCGCAAAGGTCTGTTGGTTGTTCTTATTCCTAATCCACGCGATATTCCTGGTTTAGTGAAAGAGATTGGTACTTACAAACCAAGTATTCTGCCTGCCGTAAATACTTTGTTTAATGCACTGGTCAATAATGCTGAATTTCAAGCGTTGGATTTCTCAAAACTGAGATTTTCTTTGGGTGGCGGTATGGCGGTATTGCCAGCAACTGCAGCGGCATGGCAGAAGATTACAGGTAAGCCTATTGTTGAAGCTTATGGTTTGTCAGAAACTTCACCTGCAGCAACCTCAAATCCTGTCAACATCACTGCCTATACTGGCACGATTGGTATTCCGCTACCGTCAACTGATGTCGCGATTTTGGATGATGATGGCAAAGATGTTGCGCAAGGTGAGCGCGGTGAAATTTCAATCCGTGGACCTCAGGTGATGAAAGGCTATTGGAATCGTCCTGATGAGACCGAAAAAGTGATGACCGCTGATGGTTATTTCCGCACGGGTGACATCGGCATTATGGATGAGCGCGGTTTTGTTAAAATCGTGGATCGTAAAAAAGACATGATTTTGGTGTCTGGTTTCAATGTCTATCCTGCTGAAATTGAAGAAGTCATTACCAATAATCCTAAAGTTCTAGAAGCCGCTGCAATTGGCGTTCCTGATGAAAAGAGCGGCGAAGTACCAAAACTGTTCGTCGTGAAGAAAGATCCAAGTCTGACCGAAGCTGAGTTAAAAGCGTATATCGCTGAGAATCTGACAGGTTACAAACGTCCGAAGTACATCGAGTTCATCGCTGAATTGCCGAAGAGCCCAGTCGGTAAGATTCTTCGTAAAGAATTGCGTCATTAATTCTGAACGATTGCTAAACGAGTAATAAAAAACAGCCTTAATGGCTGTTTTTTATTGGGTTTTCTGATGAATATTTTGCGATTCATTAACCAGTTCCGCTGACGCAGTAGTCGCCGCTTTACGACACCTTTTCCCAACTTTTCAGATAGGCAAGCGCTGCTCTAGCGGCTTGTTCACGAATCATTGGTGAAATGAAGTTCTCTCGATAGTAGCCATGTTTCATACAAGTAAACGCAATTTCGATGACCAGCGTGACGACGTCAGGTTTTTCTGGTAAAGCCAGTGGCGGATCGACTTGGCTAAAGAATTTGCGAATGGTGTGGGTAATGTTCTCAATCATCGCTTCTTGTGCGTGATAAGACGTCTGGCTAAAAGGACCACCGAGCACGAGAATACTGGCGACAGGCGTTGCGTCATAATAATCCGCCACGATATTGGCGAGTACGGTCACCATGACTTCTAAATTTTGTAAATTTGTATTTATCCCTTCGAGCGCTTTTTCCTTGACGATGTTTTCAAGGCGTCGCAGATGAATTTGCGCGAGGTGGGCGAAGATCGCGTATTTGCTGGGATAAAACTGGTACAGACTGGCACGTGGGACGCCTGATTCAATTGCAATTTCTGGGATAGATGTTTCTTCTGGCCCAATGCGGACCAATAACCGTTCAGCCGCTTGCAACCCCAAAGCCACTCGTTGTTGCGAGCGCTCTTGAAGAGGGGCCCTGGAATTTAATCCGAGTTGAATCTCTTCTAAGGTATAAATAGGGCTTGCATTAAAATCCGACATAAGTTATCTTTTGAAAACTGACAAAAGTTGGATTATAGCCAACTCGTCTAAAAAAGTCTTTACTTTATGATGGAGAATTAGGATGCAATCGAATAAGCGAGTTTGCGTGATTGGTGCAGGCCCAAGTGGTATTACTGCCGCTAAAAACTGTATTGAAGCAGGGTTGAATGTTGTTGTATTTGAGAAGAACGATAAAATCGGCGGAAACTGGGTTTTTAATTCAAAAACTGGTCACTCCAGCGTTTATGAAAATACTCATATCATCAGCTCACGCGTCTGGTCAGAATACGAAGATTTCCCAATGCCAGATGATTACCCCGATTATCCAAAGCATAACCAGCTACAAGCGTATTTTGAGTCTTATGCAAAGCATTTCGGCGTATACGACCATGTTCGTTTTGACACCACAGTTAACCATGTAAGCCGCCTGCCAAATGGCGATTGGAAAGTCGAATTCACCGATGCGAAAGGCAAAGCACAAGAAGAAGTTTTCAATGTGTTGATGGTATCGAATGGTCATCATTGGGATCCAAAATACCCAGATCTTAACGGCAAATTTACTGGCAAATTCATGCACTCGCATGACTTTAAAGGCGTGAATGAAGAATGGCGCGGTAAAGATGTACTCGTGATTGGCGGTGGTAATTCAGCGTGTGACGTTGCGGTTGAATCAGCGCGTATCGCTAATAAAGTCTGCTTGTCGATGCGTAGCCCACAATGGTTTGTACCGAAGTTCCTGTTTGGTCGTCCAACTGACGTGTTTGCAGCAAGCGGTAATATGATGCCGAAAATCGTTAAACAGTATGCACTGAAAAGCGCACTGTACTTACTGCAAGGCTCATACAAACAGTATGGCTTGCCAAAAAACAAGATTTTGCCATTGTCTGCACATCCAACGGCAAACTCTGACTTGTTCGACTTCATTCGTCATGGTCGTATTAAGCCACGTCCAGGCATTCAACGCGTAGACGGCGGTGTGGTTGAGTTCACCGATGGTACTCGCGAACGTTTCGATATCATTTGCGCATGTACAGGTTTCTGGACGACTTTCCCATTCTTTGACACCACATTTATCAATTTCAAACATGCGGAAAAAATTCCACTATTCCGCAAAATGATGCATGCAGACTACGACAATCTGTATTTCATTGGTCTATTCCAACCAATCGGTTGTATCTGGCCATTGGCGGATTATCAAGCGAAATTGGCTTGCCAAGAAATCGTAGGCAAATACAAGCGCCCAACCAATATGCACGCTGCGATCCAGCATGAAATCGATAACCCACACTTCCCATTCGAAGGCGGTCAACGCCATGCGGTTGAAGTGGATTATCACGGTCATCGCGATGATCTTAAAGTTGAACTGCGTAAAGCGGGCATCGACATCGGTAAGCCACCACAAGGTGTTAAAGCTCACTATAAGAAATTCCCATCGAAGCACCTACAGATTTCTTAATCTGAACGTCTAAGATGTAAAAAACCCGCTAGCGATAGCGGGTTTTTTATTGCTGAATGATCGTTGGCAGTTGAAAGGGTGTTTGTTGTTTTATGCTTTGAAGTCTTCCCCTTGAAGGGGAAGATTTAGATGGGGATGCTTTTGATTTTTAGCTTTAAAAGCACCCCCATCCCGACCTTCCCCCTCATGGGGAAGGAGATAGGTTTATTTATAACTCTTGAGGGCGAACGGCAATAATCTTGCCATGTGCATCATGATAAACCGTGCAAATATGTGCTTCGCGACCTGCAATGATTTCTTGCTTAGACAGCTGAAAATGGCGGGCATAGTCAGTCAGCGTCTTATGCGCGATCGGCTTGACACGGCGTGCTGGCAACAGTGTCCAGAGCAATAAACCTGCAGTTCCACAAATCACCGTTCCGATGATGTAGCCCATCGTGGTTGGCGTGATTTTAGTAACAATGTGCACAAATGGATGTGTCACCGCATGCACACTGGAGATTACAACCAGAGGACGCCAGAGATACAGCCACATACCCCACATCAGGGCTGTCGAGCTGTCAGAAAAGAATCGCTGACGCCAATTGAGTTGCTTTCGGATATTAATGATTAACGGATTAGTCATTATTCTTCTCCTCCAAATGTATGCCGCGATCAGGACTAACCCATCGCGCCCTGATGCCGTCATTCCTTAATAATACCTTAGGAAACGCCGTAATTGTAGTTGAGATATTAATGACCCAGAATATGAGCGGATACCAGATCATCCAGTAATAATTCCGACCCAAGCCTCTCTCATAACGACCATCAAGCCACTTACTGATAGCAAACTGCAATAAACAAGTTGCGCCTAAAAACACGCCACTGCCTTGAGGAATGAGCGGAGAGCCAACAACAGGCCAAATCAAGCCATCAGGAAGTAATAAACCAGTTACCCAGATAAATACCAAAACTAACATCAGGTATGACCAGATCAAGGTCAGACACAGTTCAACCATCAATGGCCACAAGAAATTCTGACTTGGACGTAGAAACACCGCAAAGTTTTTTATCAACACTTGTGCGCCGCCCATAGCCCAGCGTAGGCGCTGTTTCCAAAGTCCATTGAGGGTCTCAGGCATGAGAATCCAAACTAACGAATTAGGTTCGAAACGGACATCCCATCCCGCGCGTTGCAATTTCCACGTAATATCAATATCTTCAGTCAACATATCTGCAGACCAGTAACCGACTTGATGGACCGCTGATTTGCGGAAGGTGGTAATCACGCCAGATACCGTAAACAGTCGACCAAAGCTGCGTTGTGCTCGCTTAATCATGCCGACAATTGAGGAAAACTCGCCGACCTGCACACGACCAATCAGTGTCGATCGATTACGAATTCGTGGGTTTCCAGTGACTGCTGCAACGTGGGAATGATTGACAAAGTGACGAACCATCCAGTGCGCGGCGTAAGGGTCAAGCAATGCGTCGCCATCAATACAAATCAGAAATTCTGATTTTGCAAGCAAGCTCCCAGCCTGTAACGCCATTGCCTTCCCTTGATTTTCTGCTAAATGAACCACTTTCAGCTTTGGACACTGATGAGCAAGTCGATTAAGCACCTCAGCCGTTTCGTCGGAGCTACCATCATTAATGGCAATCACTTCAAAATCTGGGTAATCCAGCGCCAATGCATGACGAATGGTCTCTTCTGCGTTGACACCTTCATTAAAGCAAGGAATCAATACGCTCACTGAGGGCGTATTCTCTAAGACGGGCGGCTGATCGTAGGCGGGTTGAGTTCTCTCATTCCGCCAGTAAAACAAAAGCGCGCCAATCATCCAGATATAGGACATGAGCAGCGGATAATAGAACACAAAGCCTAACAAGCCATGCCACAGCGTATTCAAATGGAGCCCCCCTTCAATATTCGCACGGTTAAGGGACTACAGGTTTATTTGATTTTTGGTCAAATGCGGGGCGGACAATGGCTGCATCTGGTTTGTCCTGAATAAAATCGTCAGGGTAATAGGCGATGTGTTGTACACCCGCGTCATACAACGTCTTGATGGTTGCCGCGAGTTCTTCACTCGGGATCTTTTTATCTGTACGCCAATCGACGGTCTGGAGTTCAAAG
>JASLFQ010000297.1 GCA_030150595.1 Aquirhabdus sp. | reverse complement strand
ATACGCGTGCTTTCAAAATGAAAGCGCTCAGGAAAATTCGTGATAACACCTGATTTATCTTGCTGCGTACCGCTTAAAGGCGTTGTGGTCTGTGCTTTGCATTTAGCTAATAATTCTGCCAAATCACGCCCTTTGGCAATGACTTGTTTACGCTCATTAATGACTTCAATCAATGGACGTAAGAACAATGGAATCGTTGTGAAATCAAAACTATCTGTTCGAATATCGTGCATATTCAATACACGGACAATTTCACTGGCAATGCTTGAACCCGACTGAATATTGAGATCATCATAAATGCGATCTGCAGTATCAGGAATCGGCACCAGTTTACGACGTTGTTCTTTTGGCAATGATTTGAGCAAAGCCTCAACCAAATCAAAGCGCCAACCTTGAATTCCCCATGACAATGCATTCGCATCGAGCTGCGGTAAGGCTTGCACAGGAATTGTCAGAATCGCGCCGTCATCATCGCCTGCTGGATTAAACACATAGCGTGTTGGTAATGTGAGCTTACCGACTTGGAATAGCTCTGGAAATGCATCGGTATCAGGCACAGAATCCGCAAGAATGTCAGCTTCCGTGAGATAAAGAAACTTAGGCTTGGTCTTTTCAACTTCCCCACGCCAATCTTCAAACGCACGGCGACTGGCAATCGAATCAGGCACACGTGTTTGATAAAACGTATACAACGTCTCTTCATCGACCAATAAATCACGTCGCCGCAGCTTATCCTCGACGCGTTGTACATCTTCGAGCATTTGCACGTTGTGCTTTAAGAATGGCGGCGTTACGCCTAATTCAGCCGTGACTAAGCCGTCACGCAGGAAAATTTCGTGCGATTCAAGTTGGTTAATTTTTTCATAATTGACCAATTGACGCGCTTGAATAATTAAACCAAATAATGAAATCTGCGCGTAAGCATTCACCAAACCAGGTTTTTTCGCCCAATGTGGTTCAAAATAATGATATTTGAGCAAACCACGCGCCGCTGAAATAATCCATTCAGGCTCGATCTTCGCCAGCGTGCGCATAAACACTTGGCTGGTTTCAACAATCTCAAACGACATCACCCAAGATGTATTGGTACGATTCAAAGTGCTCGATGGGAATATCCGAGTTTTCTGCTGGCGAACTGCCATGTATTCGTTTTTCTGATCGGTCTTTTGCGCGACGAAAGACAATAATCCAGTCAATAATGCACGATGTAAGTTTTCATAATTGGCTGGACGGACGTAACCGTCTTCGTCAGCAACTTCTACGACTTTCTTCACGTTACCTGTAACGTATTTATTAATTTTCTCATCAAAAATCTTGGTTTCGTTAAAAGACAACTTGAGTTGTTCAGCCAATTCTAATAATTGCTTATGTGTTTGCTTCCACTCACGAATCCGTAGCCAGCTCAAATAATGCTGCCTTGCAAAATTACGCCGCTGGTTCTCGGTCATTTCACCTTTCTGTTCAGCTAAGACTTTCCACAATTTGGTATAAAACAAAAAGTCTGAATCTTTTTCTTTAAACAACGCATGCTTTTGATCTGCTTGCGTTTGCTTATCGGCTGGGCGCTCACGTGGATCTTGTACCGACAACGCACTGACGATCACCAGCGTATCATGTAACACTCCAAAGTGCGAACCCGCCAAAATCATCCGTGACAAACGCGGATCGATTGGCATTTTTGCCATTTGCAGACCAATTGGCGTAAGCGCCTTCTCGCCTTCAACCAATGCGCCTAACTCAACCAGCAGCTTCGTGCCATCATTGACCAGACGATAATCAGGCGGCTCAATAAACTCGAAATCATCAAACGTACCAAGACCAAGATTCGCCATCTGCAGCAGCACCGAAGCAAGATTGGTACGGCGAATTTCTGGTTCAGTAAACTCTGGACGACCTAGGAAATCTTGTTCGCTATACAAACGAATACAAACACCTGCTGCAATACGACCACAGCGCCCTTTCCGCTGATTTGCAGCCGCTTGGCTAATAGCCTCAATCGGTAAACGTTGCACGCGCGAACGATAGGAATAACGCGAAATGCGCGCAAAACCAGAATCAATCACATAATGAATATTCGGAACAGTCAGCGCCGTTTCAGCGACGTTGGTGGCAATAATAATTCGCCGACCTTTGCCTGAAGGATTGAAAATCCGCTGTTGCTCTGCCAATGCCAAACGCGCATATAACGGCAAAATCTCGGTATGCTTTGGCCCATAGCGATTTAGAGCTTCTTGCAGCTCTCGAATCTCTGCTTCTGTGCTGGCAAAAATCAGAATATCGGCTTTTTGCGGATGACCTTTATCTATCGCATCCTGATAACACTCTTCGACTGCGGCAACGACAGCACGCGGTAAGTTTTCCTCGAAGTTATCAAATTCATCATCATCACTGCCGCCAACAGGCAAATCCGAAATCGGACGATAACGCACTTCGACAGGATAACTCCGCCCTTCAACCGTAAACACAGGTGCATCGTTAAAATAACGACTAAATCGATTCACATCCAAAGTTGCTGAAGTAATAATGACTTTTAAATCAGGACGTTTCGGCAATATCTGCCGCACATAACCCAAAATAAAATCAATATTTAAACTACGCTCATGCGCTTCATCAATAATCAGCGTATCGTATTTCGTCAGAAAGCGATCATGCGCCAATTCCGCAAGCAGAATTCCGTCCGTCATTAAACGAATAAAGGCGTTGTTATCACCCGTTTCATTAAAACGAACTTTAAAACCGACCGACTTGCCCAGTGGCTCGCCTAACTCTTCTGCAATACGCTGCGACACGCTACGCGCTGCGAGACGACGTGGTTGCGTATGTCCAATCAAACCCGTCAAACCACGTCCAGCAAGCAAAGCCAATTTCGGTAATTGCGTGGTTTTGCCTGAACCCGTTTCACCAGCGACGATAATGACCTGATTTTTTTCAATCGCTTCGATCAATACATCGGCCGACTGGCTAACAGGTAATTCAAGATTTAAGGCAATGTTTGGCAAACGCGAAAAACGTGCGACCACTTCAGCGTTGGATTTTTCTAATAATTGTGCGTGGCGTTCTTTATCTTGTTGGCTATCTTTTGATTTGCCGCGCGCAAGCATCGACAAGCGATGACTGTCACGTGCCATCGGTAGATTTTTAATTTCTAATGGGATTGCAGGTGTAATGATTTCAGATTGAGTTGTTTCGGAATGATCAATAGTTTCAGAATCAGCAGCTTGCTGTTCTTGTGTTAAGTTTTGCGACATTAAACATCTACTCTCACACTGTGTTCAACGTGCGGGTTTGCAAAGCCGACACCACTTTTCATTTTTTCAAACATCTGTGGATCAGTCCATTCGATTTGAACTTGTTCCGAGAACTCAAAATCAGCCAGCCTTAAAACGCCCATTTGTTCATTTTCCACGTCAGCACGGAAACATTGCGCGTAACCAGTTGCTGTCTCATGCACGATCACCGAATGCACGACGACATCGCCTTCCCCATTTTGGGT
>JASLFQ010000018.1 GCA_030150595.1 Aquirhabdus sp. | reverse complement strand
GTCCTGATCTGCTGATTCGCTGCGATAACACCAGATGACGTTAAGTTCGGCTTGCGTTTGAAACTCAATACGCGCTGATGGGTCTTCAACTTCGATCACGACGATGCTACGAGTCGAAGATGGTAATTCTGCTAATCGGCGTGCGATAGCAGGAAGCGCCGTATCGTCACCAATAAATAGATGCCAATCAAAACCAGTTGGAATGACTAACGAACCGCGTGGTCCACCAATTCCCAAATATTGTCCCACTTGAGCCTGAGCTGCCCATGTCGTGGCTGGGCCAGCCTCGTGAATTGCAAATTCAATATCTAATTCGAGCGCAGCGCGATCATAACGTCGCGGCGTGAAGTCGCGCGCTATGGATTTCGGCTGGTCTGTTGGAAATACAGGCCCATCTGTTCCCATGCTTGGCAAAACGGGTTTGTCAAAAGCATTGGCAGGGAAAAAGACCTTGATGTGATCATCAAAGGATGCTGATTCAAAGTCTTGCAGATCGTCACCAGTGAAAGTGACGCAGATCAGATGCGGCGTCAATGGTTGAACTCGCAAAACTTGTAACAAGCGAAATTTCAAAGGGTGGCGTACACGCATCACCGCTAAATCTGATCTATTGGACATAAATATTCTCTTTTGTTCTAGTTGCTTGTCGAAGGTGCTGGTTTAAATAGAATCATTACCTTTGTTGTCTTCAATTTCAGCCGTTGCTCGAGCAAGGATGGCTGCGATTCGACGTTGTTCTTTAGCTGACACATTATCTCGGCTAAATAAAGCATGTTTGAGTGCGTGACGAGCTTTAATCAATTCTGGTAACCAGCCACCTTCATCGCCATCGGCGGATTCTTCGCCAGAGAATGCACGACGTACCGAATCCATCTTGCGTGCAATATGGGTAAGCTTGGCAAACATATGTTCAACACGTTCGCGATTGGCTTCGAGATGTTCACGACCAGCTTCATCCAATGCATAGCATTTACGATTTCCTTCCAGCTGAACCGTCACATAATTCAATTCTTCGAGATAGGTAAGTGCTGGATAGACCATGCCAGGGCTCGGGCTGTAGAAGCCATTTGAGCGAACTTGCAGTGCTTTAATCAGTTCATAACCATGGCTCGGTTCTTCTTCAATTAGTGCTAATAGCATCAATTGCAGATCATCAGAGGTGAACTTGCGACCACGCGGAAAACCGTCGCCATCGCTGCCAAAACCACGAGGTCCGCCTTGGAACTGACCATCGCGCCCGCCTCGATGTTGGCCACCGATTGCGTGCCATAGTCGATGAAGTGAAAAGCCATCAGCGCCATGCTGATGATGTGAATGTCTCATTTTGAACTCCTTATATATATCTTAAGATATGTTGCAAGATATATATCTTAAGATAGTTTGTCAAATTAAAAATGAATAAATATTGTTCAATATTTTGATAGAAGATCAGAGAGTCTTTGAAGAACGGCATAGCTAGTTTTACGATTATAAAATTCATAATGAATAGATATTTAGCGATTCATAAAAAATCTAATAGTCAAATTTAGCCTTCAATTTACTAATTTTTATTGTCAAAAATTATTAGAGCAAAGCTCTTGCAGTGATCACATGGAAGACGACATAATCATCGTGTTATCAGATAATTAATGTCATCGTTTAGTATTGTTAGCCTCATACAATGCATGACAGCATTTATTACAACTATTATTGGAAATAAAAAAATGATGCGTAAATTTTTATTACTTGGCGCCAGTATTGCGATTGCAACGGGGATGAGTGGTTGTGTGACGACTCCACAATTAACGGCGTTACCTGCCAATGATGCCGTGACGCATAGTCTGGCTGAGTTATATCAGCAGCCAAGCTACCGTGTGCATAGCACAATGCATCTTACTGAACTCAATTTTCCTGATTCACCAAATGGAACGGCAGCAGCCAATTCAACGTCTACAGCTGATACTAAATTATTAGATAGAAAAGAGTTTTCAAAGTGGTTTGAAATCTTTTCTGCGCGCAATGAATTTGCTTTTGATGGCGTTATTGATCTGAAACATCAGCAGTTTGAAGTGACACCAAGCATGACTTATAAAGCGGTGAATGCTGGCGCTTATATTCGCATACCGATGATGTTTGATTTGGCTAATTCTCAGGGATATGTCGATTTATCAGCATTGTCACCTTTTCTGGTGAATACAGACAGTGATGGTAAATACAGTCAATTTAGCATTGAACCGATTACGAAACGTATTGATTTTAAGAAACTATATCGCTGGTCTGAGGATATTTCGCTCGATAGTTCGCGTCAGTTTGATCCTCGGATGTTCCATGATTTGCCACTTAATTCTGCTGATCTTGCACAAGGCGGAGTCAGAAAAATCGAGTTCTCTGCATCGTATGAAGAGCTGATGAATATCAATCGAGCCATGTTTGATATTCATCGCGCAGAGTTCTTAGCAGCGATTAAAAAGAAACCTGAAACTACAAATGGTGAGTCTACTTCTGCAAAAGCGAGTAGCGATGCAGCGATCGATGGTTTTATTGATATTATTTCTGCAATGGGAACAAATTACGGATTACCGAGTGGCGCTCCATCTCCATTCAAGATTAATGGAACCCTTCATAAAGTCTATCTACTAGATAGAGCGGGGCGTTTACTGCAAAGCAGTTCCGATGCAGTCTTTGATGTAGATGCTAAATCCATGCATAACTTTAAAATGGGATTCAATACGCTGACGAATTATAGTGAGTATGGATCTGCACGAATCAACTTTGTACCTTCAGCATCAAATACAGTTTTACTGTCTGAAAGCACTAAGGGCACGATGGTTGATATGATCAAGGCGGCAGCAGATAAACATAAAAATGCACCTCTAACAGGGACAGAGCTAGCAACACCGTCTGTAGGTAAGACACCGTTTACGATAAAACCAAATCTATTTGTTGGAACGTGGAAGCTTGATTTACCAAATCATTGCACTGAAACTTACTATGTTACGAGCAATTACAATACATTAGTCACTAGCGCTAATGAAGTTTCTTCGAGTTTTTATACACTCTCAGCAACGCCGAGTGATAAAGGTTTCTATAAATTGGTTGATCGAATTATCAACAACAATGGTCTAAAAGATTGTTCTGGCCACATTACGCCACATGGTGATGTCAGTACGGTTTTTCTTCAGTTTAATGAGGATAAAAAGACTGCACAAATGTGCTTTGATGAGTCAGGTGAAAAATGCCACGTCCTTCGTCGCGTTGCAGATGCGGCTAAGTAAGAGTGTTTGAGAGTTCAAGATGCCGTGTTTTTTAAGCCACACGGCATCTGAAGGACTACTTACTGAGCGCGATGATATCAATCACTTCAAGCACGTTTTTCGGTGCGCCAGTTCTGGCTGCGTTCAGCATGGCTTGCCCAACACTTTCAGTTGTTAGAATCATTTTAGGCATGATCGCACGTAATAATGGAAGTAGTGGTGTCGCTATAAAATAGAACCAGCGATAAGAAGCTGTTTTAGAGCGCGCGCCATTCAACGGTTGAATGATTCCAGGTCGGAATAAATAGACGCCTTTAAACGGTAAACGAAGTAGGGCGTTTTCAGTTTTTCCTTTCACGCGTGCCCACATCGTACGACCTTTTTCAGTACTGTCAGTGCCTGCACCAGAGACATAAGTAAAAGTCATCTGTGGATTTAATCGAGCAAGAACCTGAGCTGCGGCGAGAGTAATATCGTAAGTCAAATGACTATATTGTTCTTCCGTCATTCCTGCTGACGACACGCCAAGACAGAAAAAACATGCATCAAAGTTTTTCAGATCCGCCTCAATTGTGCTGTAATCCAACAGATTTGAATGGACAATTTCACGGAGCTTTGGATGCTGAGCGCCAGTCGCTGTCCGACCAATGGTTTCTACAAATTCAACATCAGATGCGTTCAGGCATTCACGCAAGACACCCTGACCAACCATGCCAGTTGCACCAAAAATTAAAACGTTCATATATTTTTCCTTTTATGTCGTCGGCCATTTTGCGCCAGTGAGTTGTTCAGAGATTTCCCATAACCTTTTTGCCGCAGCGAGATCGTTGGCTCGCCGTGCAACGTTTGCATTTCCGACTGATCCTTTCGTTTCAGCAAAACCTTTGGGGCCATAATAACCTGTATCTTTAGCATCCAGCGAAGTGGCTGCAAAGAGAGTAGGTAATGCGCCATCGGCAGCGGAATGACTTATAAAAGGCTTAATGAGTAAATAACTTTTTACTGCAAAGCTATCCAAACCTGAGCCATTGGCGATCAAATCGGTTGTTGCTAGACCTGGATGTGCCGCATTGCTCATTAAGCCCCAACCACCCGCATCGCTGCGACGTTGTAATTCAAAAGCAAACATGAGCATGGCAAGTTTCGACTGATTATATGCGGCATTGGGTTGATAACGGCGCTCGGCTTGCAAATCTTCAAAGCGAATCGCTCCCAATTTATGAACTAGACTACTGATACTGACAACACGAGGTTGCTCAGCTTTTCGCAGTAAAGGTAATAACTGTGCAGTTAATGCAAAATGTCCTAAATAATTTGTCCCCAACTGTGCTTCAAAACCATCTGCGGTAGTTTGTCTCGTTGGAAATCCCATGACACCTGCGTTGTTGATGAGCGTATCGAGTGAGTCAAACTCATGCGAAAAACGATTCACAAAGTCAGTAATAGAAGCCAAACTTGCCAAATCTAGATTTTCGTAGCGAATATTGGCTGTAGGATATTGATCGCGAATCTTGTCGAGAGCCACTTGCCCTTTCGCTGTATTACGACCTGTGAGTATGACTTCAGCGCCAGCACCTGCAAGGGCGAGCGCAGTTTCAAAACCTAAACCGCCAGTTGCACCCGTTATAATGACGCGTTTGCCAACTTGCGAAGGAATATCTTGAATGTTCCAAGCGGTCATTTTTTATGCTCAAGTAGAAAACTTTATTTCAATACAATCATACACGCTGTCAGGCTAATATTTCCGAAGCGATTTCTGCAATTTCACGGAAATGTCGTATGAGCCTGATCATCATTATTTACACATTGGGCGCTCAGAATTACGTCGTTATCCTTGATGTTCTACTGAAAAGAATGCTTACTACAGGAACTTGAATGATTTAAAAAAATGCTTCTCTCTTAAGTGAAGTAAAAATCGCGGTAATCTCATGGAATTATTAAACTGTCATCAGATCTGTTTCAGGATAAACAACCGAAAAATACGATATTTAATGCTGATTTAAAAAAGGAATATTTTTATGTCTCAGCCTAATAAAACCAATCAACAAGTCCTGCTCGCATCACGTCCAGTCGGTGCGCCAAAACCTGACAATTTTTCAATCGTCGAAACAACTATTCCTGATCTGTCTGACGGACAGGTTTTGCTGAAAACGCTTTATCTTTCGCTTGATCCTTATATGCGTGGTCGGATGAGCGATGCGCCGTCCTATGCAGCGCCTGTTGAAGTAGGCGGCGTGATGGTCGGTGGAACGGTTTCACGTGTGGTGGATTCTAAGAATCCTTTATATCAAGTCGGAGACTTGGTATTGGCTTCTGGAGGCTGGCAGCGTTTTGCGGTCTTGGATGGAAAAGAGTTGTTTAAATTGAACTCTGCAATGCCACAACCATCGCTGGCGCTGGGCGTATTGGGAATGCCGGGTTTTACGGGATATATGGGATTGATGGATATTGGCAATCCTCAAGCAGGTGAAACGGTTGTGGTGGCTGCTGCCAGTGGCGCGGTCGGTTCTGTGGTTGGCCAAGTTGCGAAGCTCAAAGGCTGTCGTGCAGTTGGTATCGCTGGTGGCGCAGAAAAATGTCACTATGTGGTCGAAGAATTGGGCTTCGATGCGTGTATAGATCATTACAGTCCTGATCTTGCTGAGCAGCTCAAAGCGGCTTGTCCAAAAGGGATCGATGTTTATTTTGAAAATGTTGGTGGAGCAGTATTCGATGCGGTTTTGCCGCTACTCAATGTACGCGCTCGTGTGCCTTTGTGTGGCTTGATCGCAAATTACAATGACACGGCCGCAAAAGCTGGCCCAGATCGCTCTTCATTGTTACCACGGACTTTGCTGACTAAACGAATCAAGATGCAAGGCTTCATTATTTTTGATGACTATGGTTCGCGCTATAACGAATTTCTGGCGCAAATGAGT
Source organism: Aquirhabdus sp. (assembly GCA_030150595.1). GTDB lineage: Bacteria > Pseudomonadota > Gammaproteobacteria > Pseudomonadales > Moraxellaceae > Aquirhabdus. Next base: position 2,349 of record JASLFQ010000018.1, on the reverse strand, counting down.
GTTTGGTTGAATGCGGGTGAGATTAAGTTTCGCGAAGACGTTGTGGATGGACTAGAAAATGCACCCGAAGCATTTATTGGTTTACTCGAAGGTAAAAACTTCGGAAAACTATTGGTTCGCGTCGCTATTGATGATTTCAAGTAACTGAAAAGAATCAGCAGTGATCATTAGGTTTGCGATCACTGCACGAATTCAAGATGGCAATCAGTGAGCCGATTGCGGGCGATGTACCTTCACGTTGTTGTAGCCTTGTTCCTTCAGATACAACGCCTGCAAGCGGCTCATCACGCCGCGTTCGCAGTAGAGTAGGTAGGTGCGGCTTTGATCGAGATCACCAAATTGGGTAGATAGTTTATAGAACGGTAAGCTCTTTACTTCAAAGCCTTCAATGACCAGAGGCTTTTCTTCTTGCTCGTCGTTTGAGCGAATATCAAGTACCACTTCGTCACCGTTCAGTGCATCAACAGTTTCAACTTCAACAACTTGATCCTGAGTTTGCTGAGCAATCTTACGGATATCCATGCTTCTTGATTCAGCGACAACACGGTCAAGGATTTCAAAATTGAAGTTTTCTTCTTCAGCTTCAATCTTCGATTTCACCGCTTTTATGGTTGGGCTTTTCGAAATCACGCCGCAATATTCAGGCATGGTCTTGGCGAAATCTTCGGTGCCAATTTCACGAGCCATGTCGATGATGTGCTCTTTATCGTGTGAAATCAGTGGTCGCAAGATCAGTGTATCACTCACGTTGTCGATCAAACGCAGATTCGTCAATGTCTGGCTGGAGACTTGCCCCAACGCTTCGCCAGTCACCAATGCTTGTATGTCGTAACGTTCGGCGATTTTAGACGCAGCTCGTATCATCATCCGTTTTAGGATAACGCCCATCTGACCATCATCTACTTTTTCAAGGATTTCACCAACGACTGGGGCAAAATCAACCGTCACCAAATACACGTGATGCGAGCGACCAAAACGATTCCACAGATAATGAGCGACCTGTTTGACACCGATTTCATGCGCTGAACCGCCGAGATTAAAGAAGCAATAATGAACACGGCAACCACGGCGCATCAGCATATAACTAGAAACACCTGAGTCAAAGCCACCAGAAATCAGAGACAACACATCTTCCTGAGTACTGATGGGATAGCCGCCTAAGCCTTTATAGCGCCCTTTAATCAGTAGTAGACGATCATCTTCGATTTCCAAATGCACGGTCACCTGTGGATTGGACAGTTTTACTTTCGCTGTTTCAAAATGTTGACTTAAAGCACCACCGACATAGCGCTGCACATCCATAGAAGTAAAGTCATGTTCACCACGGCGTTTAACGCGCACGCAAAAGGTTTTGTTTGCCAGTTTGTCACGGTACATTTCGAGCGTTTGCTCAAAAATATTGTGCATATCGGTATACGGACGATCATCCACTTCTAAAATGAAATGGATCCCTGGAATTCTGGTCAATGCCTCACGGATCTGATCGGTACGGCCTTCATCCTTGTTCTTAGAACGAACTTCGATATAGTCCCAATGGCGTACAATCGCTAAGTTATCAAACTCTTTTTTTAAGACATTGCGAATATTTCCAGTCAGAATCTTAATAAAGCGAATCCGCACAGATCTGCTTTTGATGGTGATTTCTGGGAATAATTTAATGATAAACTTCATGGTGATCGCGGCTGTTTTTTGTATGCAAATAGGGCTTACACTGCGTACTCAGAACTGATCCAAACTGAAGCGTTACGATTGAGGACGGCGTGTGCAGGGCGCGCAGTATATAGTATTAAATCGTCCTGTGGCGCACTGAACGGCATCAAACAGGCTTAAAATTTAACCAATACATTTCAATATACACGATGGTCGCTCGTAGTTAACAGGCGAAATACCGCGTTCAATTTTACCTCATGACGAAAAGGCTTTTTCATGCGGATCATATAAAGGATTAGTGATGTCAAATAAAACCAGTCATTTCTTTCACAACAAACTTGCGCTGATTACGGGTGCAGGTTCTGGCATTGGTCGTGCCACGGCGCTTAGGTTTGCAGGGCTAGGCGCAAAATTAATCATTTGTGATCTGAACCGCGCAACGCTTGAAGAAACCAAAATGCTATTGGCTCATAAAGCAGATGTCGCCACGCTTGAGGTTGCGGATGTATCAGATTGGCAAGCGATGCAACAACTCGCAGAAAGAGTTCACACGCAACATGGCGCGTTGGATATTCTGGTCAATAACGCAGGTGTGGCAAGCGCAGGCAGATTTCTCGATACACCCATCGAAGATTGGCAATGGTTGATCGGTATTAATCTGATGGGCGTAGTGCATGGTTGTAAGGCGTTTGGTCAAAA
>JASLFQ010000299.1 GCA_030150595.1 Aquirhabdus sp. | reverse complement strand
GAGCTGGGGCGGCAACACTTTGTCCAATATGTAGAGCAATCAAGGTCGTCATGACGGCGGCGATCTTTTGGGTTGCGTGAATCATGAAAGCTGTCCGTCAATGAAAGAAATTTGATGTGCGATATTACGATTAAACGTTAGGGTTTGGTAGTGCCTGAATAAAAGGTTTTACAACCACGGATTCATAAATGCCTTCAATCACGAAAGGCTCTTCAGCAAGCCAAGCATCCAACGCTGCACGATCAGGAAAATTCAGGACTAATAAACTCCCTGAAAAGCCCGCTGATGGATTATCGTGGTCTAGTGGACATGGGCCAGCAAGCACAACTTGTCCTGCTGCATGCAATGCCTGTAGTCGGGCAAAGTGACTCGGACGATGAAGCTTACGTTTCTCTAAACTATTTGGAACATCTGTTGCATAAACAGCAAATAATGGCATGTCTTTACTCTTAAATCTTTGGTCTAAATGGAGATGGATTAGTTAGTGCTTTCAGGCTTTTTGAGATGATCGCGTAGAATGACAAATTGCCCAATCATAAAGACAACCATAATCGCTGTTCCGCCAAACACTTTGAAGTTAATCCAGTATTGTGGGAATACAAAAGCAAATACGAGATGCAACGCACCAAGGATGATAAAAAATATCGCCCAAGTGAAATTGAGTTTTTTCCATGCGGATTCGGTCAGTTCAAAGACAGGTGCTAAGAAGCGTTTGACCAGCGGAATCGGATCTTTACCAATCATTGGGCTGATCAAGAATGCGGTTGCAAAGACCCAGTTAATAATCGGAGATTTCCAGCGTAGCCACATATCGTCGTGGAGATACAGGGTCATGCCGCCAAAAGCGAGCGTGAGCACTAAGGTAATCCACTGAGATTTTTCCAAACGCCCTTTTTGCAGTATAAAATGCAAACTGTATACGGCGACACTAGCAATTAGCAGTCCTTGCGTTGCGACAAATATCGTTTTCATCTTCGCCAAAACGAAGAATACAACCAAAGGCACGAAGTCTAGCAATGCTTTCATGCTACGCTCTATTCCACATAATCTAAAAGTTGAAGTATAGATGATAGTGCGTGCGGATTTACATACACATAGTTACTTTTCTGATGGTCAATTGTCGCCAGCGGACTTGGTAACGGCGGCGCACGCGGCTGAAGTTTCTATTTTGGCGTTAACTGACCATGACACGATGGATGGTTTGCCTGATGCTCGAAAGCAAGCTGAAGCTTTGGGTGTGCGTTTGATCGATGGCGTAGAGTTATCGACACAGTGGACGCGGGCAACGACGAAGCGTGCGCTGTCGATTCATATCGTGGGTTTGGCAATGAAAGATTTTGCTCCCCTTGAAGCGGTACTTGAGGAGCAACAAGTCATTCGTGCGCGTCGTGCGAAAATGATTTGTGAAAAATTAGAGAAGATTACCAAACGTCCTGCTTGGGATGCGGTACTTGCATTGGCAAGTGGTCGTGCAGAAGGGATTACGCGTGGACATTTGGCGCAGTGGTTGGTTAATGAAAAACTGGTGAATAAGCAGCAACAAGCGTTTGATCGTTATTTGGGTGAAGGCAAGCCTGCTTATGTGCCTTTAGAATGGTTGTCGATGGCAGATGGTGTGGCGGCGATTGTGGCGAGCGGTGGTCAGGCGGTTTTGGCACATCCGACGCGGAATAATTTAACTGCAACGGCATTGCGTCAGCTATTGATTGATTTCAAAGCGGCTGGTGGACAGGCAGTTGAGTTGCCAGCAGTCAATGAACCACCAGCGACACGTGCGATGATTAACCGCTTAGTGGCTCAACACGAATTCTATGTATCCACGGCGAGTGATTTTCATGGTGCACATATGGTGTGGAATAAACTAGGGTCTGTGCCGCCGCTGGCTGATGGGCAGAAGGGTGTGTGGGAGTTGTTTTAGTTACATCGCTTTTCAATTGGCTTTGGATTAGAAAAGGATTAAAATAACCAAAATGATCACTTTAACTCTTTTGGACTATATCCATGCAAATCATGACCGCAAAAGATGCCAAAACTCATTTTGGTGAACTGATGGATGCCATGCAACGTGAGCCTGTATTGATTACCAAAAATAATCGACCTGTCGGGGCATTTGTCTCACTTGAGGATTTGCAAGGTACTCACATTGCAGACCTTTTCGCTGAAAAAGAAGAGGGACATGATGAATATGTGAAGGCGAAAGTGATGGAAGCCATGGCGCGAAAGGACAGTGGGCAAACAACCAGTTCACCGATGCATGAGGTACATGCGCGGGTGATGGAAAAAGTAAGATTGCGTATGGCAGCTCGCTAAACTATGTTGATTACTTATGTTGAAGAAGCTGAAGAAGACCTTGAAAATATTATCTTTTACTATATGGAAAATGTGAGTGTCGAGTTTGGACTTGAAGTGGGGAAAATAATTACTGAACAAGTGCTAGCGCTTGCATCATTTCCAAAAAGTATAAGAAAAAGTCAAATATACCCAATGCACGAGAGCTTGTTTTTCAGAAACTACCATATATTGCATATGTACGATTGTATGAAGAAAAACAAGAAGTCGAAATTTTGCGAATTATTCACACTTCAAGAAATTATCCATAGTTCGTGGGTTTTAAATCAATAAAGAGCTGGGGCAAGCCTGCAGCCTACGTTTACTTAAATGAATTATTAGGTGCCGACCAAAAATAGCCGAGAAAAATTGGATGAGTATGGGACTCTGTAATCGCTGATATGATCCATGAACTCCGCAACAGAAAGATTGATCTCGCTTTCTGGCTTAGAGCCAATAGCTTCGATACAGACACTGTATATCTTGCAAGTTTGGCCGAGACTCTCAATGGAGCTGAGAAAGCTCCTTAGCAGCTCGCAGGATTCCTTGCTTTTTTGATCGTTGGGAGTATCGATGTCAAGAACGTCCCATCCACAACCGCAGCCAGTGTGGGGAGCTAAATAATAGATATACTTGGTGCCAAGTATTTTGCGAATCTCGACAGCCTCTGGTGATGCACTAGGGGCAAACTCTACAGCGAACAAATCGCCGTTGCATTCTGGGACTTGGCGATCAATCCCTAAGTACAGTTGTGAGCAGTTCATGTTGGAACCCAATATTCTAATTTAAAACAAAATTCATAGGCTTTAACGGCTCTGGAATATCCGTTTCACCCAAACTACTTCTAATATCAATTTCAATCGTGCGTACCATTGCATCAAGCGGTAAGTGATTGCCGAGCTGCCCAAAAGGCTCTTCGATTTCGTTACCCACAGCGTCTAATCCAAAAAAAGTATATGCCAAAATGCCGACCACGATTGGTGTTGCAAATCCCAAAGTGCCTCCCAAACCGATCGGAAGTAGCAAACTATAAAGATAAGCTGTGCGATGCAGTAAGAGCGAGTAGGCAAAAGGTAATGGCGTCGTTTGGATTCGCTCACAAGCTGTTTGAATGGAGGACATCTCTTCAATTTTTGCGGAGAGTTGTTGATAGCAAATGTCCGTCAGTTGTCCTTGGCGCAAACACTGTAAAAGCTCTTTGTAGATCAATTGCAAAATAAAATCTGCAGGATTGGGGTGTTGGTTGAGTTGTTGATATTCGGATTCAGATAACCATGTTTGCATCAACGGCGAAGGTTGGTTTTTGCGTAGTTTTGCATTGAGTTGATATGCAAATCCAATCGCACGATACAGCACGCGCTGCCTGACATCATCGGGGAGAAGAAGGCTTTCACGTGCAAAGTTACGCATGGCGACGATAAGTGCGCCCCAGACTTTGCGAGCTTCCCACCAGCGGTCATAGCACGCGTTATTGCGAAAACCCAAGAAGATCGATAATGCGATGCCAATCAAAGAAAAGGCAGCAATTGGGATCTCGGGGAAAATATGCGGGTGAAAGTGTTCAAATGTCGCAATGGCAATGGACAATAAAATGACGAATACGAGTTGCGGCAAAATATCTGGCAGGATCGAACCGCGCCATGAAAATAACATGCGAAAGGCATTCGGCCGCGAACGTACAATCATGTAAATCTTCCATCAATCAATGTGAAACATTAGCGAGAGATTAATTCGTTAGCACTTAAATAGCGAGGCATTAAGCCATTCAATGCCAATGATTGACTACCTGTTGACCCCACAATCACATGATCAATCAATTGAATATCCAATAAAAAGCATGCTTGTGCGAGTTGTCTTGTCAGCGCCAAATCTGCTTCCGATGGATGTGGAGGAGCATCTGGATGATTATGCGCAATAATAATCTGCACCGCACGATGTGCCAAAGCACGACTTAAAATCTCACGAATATGGACTGAACAGGCCGTGGTTGTGCCGAAGAATAGCTTTTCAAAAGCCAATAAACGCAATTGACTGTCCAAAAAGACCACGGCAAACACTTCGCGTCGCTCTGCTTTTAATTGCTGGGTAACATAACGTAGAACAGCATTCGGGTCATTCAAGCCAATGCCTTGCTTTAATTCACTTTCCACATGTCGTCGTCCTAACTCAAGTGCCGCCATAAGATGTGCATATTTGGCACTCCCAATACCATGGCAAGACATCACCTGATCTGGTGTTGCCGACAACAATCCCGCAAGACCATCGAATCGCTCAATCATGGATCGTGCTAATTCAATCGCGGATTGCTTGGCTGTGCCAGTGCGTAGAAATATGGCGAGGAGTTCAGCATCGGAGAGTGCGCTTGCGCCTTTATCTAGCAGGCGTTCGCGTGGACGTTCAGATTCAGGCCAGTCTCTAATACTCAAAAGAAAATGCTCAAAAATAAGCGTTTAAATAAGTTTTTCATAATGATCTAATTTTATGGATGTTTTATTGAATAATTTTGGCATTGAACGAGTTGGAAAAGCAAGTTTGTAATTTGCTCCAGAAGAAGAACTTTAGCTGAAAAGCTTTAGCATAAAAAGCATAACACTTTGGCAAAAATGTGATTTGAATGGTATCGTTACCCAAAATTGATTTTGAGTGTGTATCAATGCAGCCAGCCGTAACGTCGTCATCGCAAACATCTTCAGCATCACCACAAGCTCCTAAGAATATTCTTTTGGGCGTCACTGGCGGTATTGCTGCCTATAAAAGTGCCTATTTAGTGCGCCGATTGAAAGATGCAGGTTTTGCGGTGCGTGTGGTGATGACTGCGGGTGCGCAGGCGTTCGTCACGCCGTTGACCTTTCAGGCGTTATCGGGTGAGCCAGTACATACCTCGTTGCTTGATCCAGAAGCAGAGGCGGGGATGGGGCATATTGAGCTTGCACGTTGGGCTGATCTGGTTTTGGTTGCGCCAGCGAGTGCGAATGCCATTGCACGCATTACCGCAGGTGCGGCGGATGATTTGCTGACAACGGTGATTTTGGCGACTGCTGCACCAGTGTTTGTGTCTCCCGCCATGAATCAACAAATGTGGCAAAACCAGATTACCCAGCGCAATTTGCAGACGTTACGTGATTATCAATTTCATGTAATTGCACCTGATTCTGGCAGTCAGGCGTGTGGCGATATTGGCGAAGGGCGTATGCCTGAACCAGAAGATTTAGTTGCGATTGTGCAGAGCCATTTTCAGGGTAATATTTCTTCAAGCAACGCTACAGCTTCAAATGTGAACGAGACTTTGAAAGGTAAGCATGTCGTCATTACTGCTGGCCCAACGCGTGAGGCGCTAGATCCTGTGCGTTACGTCAGTAATCACAGTTCGGGGAAAATGGGTTTTGCTTTGGCAGAAGCGTGTCGCGATGCGGGTGCACGTGTGACGTTGCTTGCAGGACCTGTCAGTTTGCCTTCACCTTCTGGCGTTGAGCGCATCAATGTCGTTTCGGCGCGTGATTTATTAGTCGCAAGTGAAAAAATCGTTGAAGCGGGTTGTGATGTCTTTATCGCAACGGCGGCGGTTGCGGATTATCGTGCTGAACATATCGCTGATCAGAAAATTAAAAAACAAGGCGACTCGCTCACGCTGACCTTAGTCAAAAATCCAGATATTGTCGCCACGATTGCAAAACATGCCAAACGTCCATTTATGGTTGGTTTTGCGGCTGAAACACAGCGTATGGAAGAATATGCGCGTGGAAAGTTAGAAACCAAACAATTGGATATGATTGCGTGCAATGATGTATCGCGTGGCGATATTGGCTTTGCATCTGATGATAATGCCATGACGGTTTTCTTTTCGGATCGCTTTGGTTTAGAAAAAGTGATTTTGGATAAAGCCAGCAAAAAAGAAATTGCGGCGCGATTGGTTGAATGCTTGGTTCATGCGGGCGCTTAAAGAATATTAATAGGACAAATTAGCATGTCAAAGAACGTTGTCATCACAGGCGCATCGAGTGGCATTGGCGAAGCTTTGGCGGAAAGCTTTGCAGCGAAAGGATATAACCTTGGGCTTGCTGCGCGGAGTGTCGATAAGTTGGACGCGCTTGCTCAACGATTAACACAGCAATATTCTGTGCACGTTGAAACGGTCAGTTTGGATGTGAATGATGAAGCAAGTATTCCAGCTGTGTTTGATGATTTAGTGAAGCGTTTAGGGTCAATTGATATTGTCGTTGCCAATGCTGGAATTACTGGTGTGCGACGTAGTGGGCGTGACGATTTGAGTGTGGATAAAGCGGTTTTCCAGACTAACTTATTTGGTGCAATTGCGACCTTAGATGCCGCGACAAAGATATTCTTGGCACAAGGTCACGGTCATCTTGTTGGAATATCTTCCTTTTCTGCATTTACGCCGATTCCAGCGAGTGCGGCTTATTCAGCGAGTAAAGCAGCATTAACCAATTATATGAACGCAATGCGTTTAGAATTGTTAAATAAAAACATTGATGTGACAGTCATTCATCCAGGATTTATCAATACGAATTTGACACCGAAAATGGACAAATATCCATTTGTGATCAAAGCGGATGCTGCGGCAAAAGAAATGGTTCATGCGATTGAGCATAAAAAGACGAATCCGATTGTGCCTGCCTTGCCGTGGAAAGCGGTAAAAACATTATTTGAGATCCTGCCTGATTCGCTGATTTCTATGGCGGTGTTACGCATGATGAAAAAATAATGTTGAATACTTAGATTCTGGCTTGCTAATAAAAGCACGATTTAATCTAAAGAATTAACAAAACTGAATTGATTCTGCTTAAAAAACACTCTAAAACATTCAGGAGTGGCAATATTGATTGCCATGATGCTTCTCTCATTTCATA
>JASLFQ010000286.1 GCA_030150595.1 Aquirhabdus sp. | reverse complement strand
ACCACACATCACGATCACCATGACGCTGAACCATCGCGCGCGCATTACCTGGATTAGTTTCTAAATGCAAAATTCGGTTGGCATGTGCGTACAAAACTGGATCATCTTTCACCTGATCGTAATCAGGCAAACGAATGACTGAATGTTCACGCGCAGGCATACGATGCTTAATCGCTTTACTCGGCGCAGGACGTAGCGACACGACTTGCGTATCTTCATCCACTTTTCGGCTATCAACGATATCCGCGTTCACAATCGGATTCGGCACAACTTCTTTAACAAAGCCTTCATAAATCGAAGGATTTGGATTTTTCGGATTGCTTTTTTCAACATCACAACTTGGTAAATCTTCCGTCATTACATACGGATTGATAATCGCATCGACCCGACCTGGACTATCAACATCGTTACTCGCGACTTCAAAATAACCTGCTTTGGCAACTTTACGCGCATCATTGAGAATAAAACTCGTACCGCGTAAATCGGTAATTTGATCAACACGATCACCTTTCGCCAGACGATGTACCACATCCACAATCGCCCGTTCAGCATTACCATAGAGCAAAATATCAGCTTTGGCATCGGTAATGATCGAGCGACGCACTTTATCTTGCCAATAATCATAATGGGCAATACGGCGTAAACTCGCCTCAATCCCACCCAAAATAATCGGCACATCCGAATACGCCTCACGGCAACGCTGCGAATACACCACAGCCGCACGATCCGGGCGTTTGTCTGGTGCATTATTAGGAGAATAGGCATCATCCGAGCGGATTTTACGATCAGCCGTATAACGGTTAATCATCGAATCCATATTGCCCGCGGTAACACCAAAGCAATAAACAGGTTTACCCAATACTTTAAATGCATCAGCCGAATGCCAATCTGGCTGGGCAATAATGCCAACACGAAAACCTTGTGCTTCAAGCAAACGTCCAATAATCGCCATACCAAATGATGGATGATCCACATACGCATCACCGCTAATGATGATCACATCGCAGGCGTCCCAGCCCAACACGTCCATTTCCGCACGACTCATCGGCAGAAATGGTGCAGGTTCAAAGCACGATGCCCAATGTTTATCGTAATCAAACAAAGGCTTCGGCGTAGCGCCAGAAATAGTTTTATTAGACGAAGAGTTAGGAGCAGACATAGCGTAGGGTCATCAATGCGTAAGAGTCAGCGCAGCGCGCCAATTGGATGAAATCCGCTCATTTTAGCATGAATCAGACTCATGTGTGGAATGTACTGCGAATATTGCGCCTGACTCATCATATCCACTCAAATTTGAATGCATTATTTTGGGTCAACATAGACAAACTTAGGAATCATTACGATAAATTTAGGGCAATAAAAAACGCCACAGCTTGATGACTCAAACTGTGGCGCCGATTTAAAAAATAGACTTAGAAGTTCTTAGAACATCACGCCTGTTTCAAGTAAACCAGCAACTTGGTTGGTTTTGTCGCCGTTTTTACCGAACTCAGATCCAACAGTTCCGCTGCTCAAACCGACATAAGACAACTCGCCACGTACAAAGAAGATTTTGTATTGGTAAGTTGGCGTAACAGTTAATGACCAAGCACCGCTACCTGAACCATACAACAGAGGTGCACTATTATCGCCTTTCGAACCAGATTGAGTGATGTACTCTAAGCGTACTGGTAAGCTAACGTTGTCATTGACTTTATAGCTTGCAAGCAAAGCAGCACCAGTGGTTGATGTTGATTTTGTACCTTCAAACGCAAGCGCAGGAACATCGGTATATTGCACATACGGTTGAATTGTCCATGGTCCACTTGTACGCGTGTAGATCAAGTTATAAATTTGTGAGTTGTTTTGGTACGGGTTCGTAACTGGCGTAGATACGGTCGTTTTACGATCAGTATTACCACCACCCACAAAGGTCAATGTGTCAGCGCTATCAATTGTCCATGCAGCAGACAGTGTCGCCCAGTTATATTTATCTGAGTAGAAACCATCTGTCCACGCAGCAGAAAGAGCAACTGGTCCTGCAGTATAGTTCGCTTGAACACCACGGCTGACTGCACTTTCTTGATTCCACAACAAACCACGTTGAATGTTGAAGTTTTCTGTTGAGAAGGTGTATTCATCACCGATTAGTGTCGGCAATTTACCCACTTCTAACGAGAAGTTACCTGTTGGAGCAAGTTTGATGAACCCTTGAGAGAACGTTCCATAAGTCGCATCAGTGATTGTGCTAGACTTCACATATGGCGTACCTAAATCAGGAATGGAGTAACTACCAACCTGAGCAGAAAACTGAACCAAACCATCAGTCTTGTTCAAAGCAATTTGAGCATTGCTGATATCAACTTGAGACTTTTCTGCGTTAGGATTAGGTAAATTGGTTTGACCCTCTGCAATCGCACTCGCTACGCCAGTCACATACACAGTGCCAACTGGACCTGCATCAAAGCTAAAAGGCTTAGGATTAGCCGTCAGTGAGCCACCCAAGCTAGGAAATGATGGCAATGTTGGACCTGCTGGCGCTGCTGCTGGTGCGTCATCTGCATATGCAGCAGCTGACAGTCCTACCAAGGCTAATGAGGACACTAACGCGGTCAATGTTGCTGTTTTCACAATTGCTGTTTTCATACTTCATGCTCCCCAAGAACATTTATGTGCATCATTTATGGAAATCACTAGCCCTTTAATCCAAAACTGTCTTAAAGGTGTGAGACTTCGTTTTCAGTCACAATAAC
>JASLFQ010000165.1 GCA_030150595.1 Aquirhabdus sp. | reverse complement strand
CACGCAAGTTGTGCGGCGGAATATCAGTTGCCATACCAACCGCTATACCCATCGTACCATTCAGCAAAATATTCGGTAAGCGTGCGGGTAATGTGACGGGTTCTTGCAGAGAACCATCAAAGTTATCCTGCCACTCCGTCGTACCCTGCCCAAGCTCATTCAACAGCAATTCACTATACGCGGACAACTTTGCTTCGGTATAACGCATCGCGGCGAAGGACTTTGGATCATCGGGCGAGCCCCAGTTACCTTGCCCTTCCACCAATGGATAACGATAGCTAAATGGTTGCGCCATCAACACCATCGCTTCATAACACGCACTATCACCATGCGGATGATATTTACCCAAGACATCACCGACCGTACGCGCTGACTTCTTCGGTTTGCCAGAGTTCTTCAGTCCCAGCTCACTCATCGCATAGACAATACGACGCTGTACAGGTTTCAAGCCATCAGCAACGTGCGGTAAGGCACGATCCATAATGACGTACATGGCGTAATTGAGGTAAGCCTGCTCGGTAAATTCCGCGACAGACCGACTCTCAGTGGCAAGGTTCAAATTGCTCATGCGCTATCCATTTCAATTACGATGAATCATTTCAACGATACGTGGCTTGTTCAAAGAATAAGTCACAAAATCAAACTACAAATACCACTCGCTAATTAAGCGAACGTTACTTCGCCAAAAACTCAGCTGTGGTCAATGCACCATGCTTACGCAATAGTTCAACCGTTTGACGCTCTTCTGGCAATGCTTGCTCCCAGTCAATCAAGTCATAATCCACATCAAAATACAGATCGCAAATCGAAGACAAAATCGTCATGCCTTCATCATCACGTTTATTCGGATCAACTTTATGATCCAGCAACGTTTGTACGACCGGTACACAAGCCGCACTCGCTGCATCCCACAGCGGACCAAAGAACTCCTCCGCATCCCACAAATGGAGATTGGCTTTCGCATCAATCAATGCCTGCAAAATCGCTTGATATGGTGCGAGCAATCGATTCTTCTGCTCTTCATTCAATGGCTCTTCGGACTCATAACCATTGAGAACAGCTTCCCACCAATCAAACAGACGATCACAAATTTGCGTTGCAGGTGGACCATATTCTTCATCAATAAAATTAGGATCAACACCTTGCGCCAGCAAAGCTTTGACCTGCTCAACATTGAGCGCTTGGATTGCAACGGTTAACGCAGCTTGTTGTTCGGTCAGCATAATCATTCTCTAATAATCGGGTCTAAATTAGGGAGTATTTTGCCACGAATGGCACGTTCCCGATGCGGTTAATTGCTATCTACACGATCTTTACACATGACAGATGTCAAGTGATACAGGTGTCATTGAATCTTCATCTGCGCATTCACTTGTCAAAAGGAATGCGCAAAATAGCTAAACCATGATCTCTGCTAAATTTCCTTTATCTTCCAGCCAAGTCTTACGATCGCCAGAACGTTTCTTCGCCAGCAATTTGTCCAACAGGTTGTTGGTCAAATGTGTATCATCTAAATCCAACTGCACCAGTCGCCGTGTATCAGGATCCATCGTTGTTTCACGCAATTGCAACGGATTCATCTCACCCAAGCCTTTAAAGCGAGTAATTTGTGGTGCTTTGCCTTTAATTTTAGCCAGAATGCCCTGTAACTCATCGTCATCCAGCGCGTAATGTACATCTTTGCCCGCATCAATCCGATACAACGGCGGCATCGCCACAAACAAATGCCCTTCTGCAATCAACGCTGGGAAATGCTTCACGAACAACGCACACAGCAACGTCGCAATGTGCAGTCCATCCGAATCCGCATCAGCTAGGATGCAAATCTTGCCATAACGCAATTCTGATAAATCATCGCTACCTGGATCAACGCCAATCGCGATGGCAATGTCATGTACTTCTTGTGATGCCAACACTTCATTGGAAGAGACCTCCCAAGTATTCAGAATCTTACCGCGAAGCGGCATAATTGCTTGGAAAATTCGATTGCGTGCTTGCTTAGCACTACCACCCGCTGAATCACCTTCAACAAGGAACAATTCTGTATCTTCACGCGTTGAACCTGAGCAATCCGCCAGTTTCCCTGGTAATGCTGGACCAGAAACGATCTTCTTGCGTTCTACCTTTTTAGCCGCTTTAAGGCGACGACCTGCGCGCTCAATCGCCATTTCAGCCAGGCGTGTACCGACATCAGGATGTTTGTTCAGCCATAGAGAAAAGGCATCTTTGGCAATACTTTGTACAATGGGTGCAGCTTCACGACTCGATAACCGCTCTTTGGTTTGGCCTGAAAATTGTGGCTCTTGAAACTTAAGCGACAAAATAAAATTCACGCCATCCCACACATCATCACCAGACAATTTCATATTACGTGGCAACAAGTTCCGCATTTCACAAAATTCACGCAGTGCATCGGTTGTGCCTGTACGCAAACCATTCACATGCGTTCCGCCTTGCGCGGTTGGGATCAAATTGACATAGCTTTCTTGAATGCTGTCGCCATCTTCCGCTGACCAACACAGCACAAACTCGCATGCCGCACGCTCCGCTTTACCACTGCCTGCAAAAGGCTCAAACGGAACGGTTTCACGACCTTGCAATTCATCTTTGAGGTAGTCAACTAAGCCATTCTCAAACTGCCAAGTTAATTTTTCACCGCTTTCTTCATCGGTGAAAACGACTTTCAAACCTGCTGAAAGTACCGCTTTGGCTTTTAAATTATGCTTAAGCGCACGAACAGAAAACTTTGAACTATCAAAATATTTGCCATCAGGCCAAAATCGTACGAGCGTCCCGCTTTGACGTTTTGGGAAACCTTCTTTCGCCGTTAAATCCGTGACTTTTTCGCCATGCTCAAAACTCATTTGATACTGGCTACCACCACGCAACACACTGACATCGACTCGCGTGGACAAGGCATTGACCACGGAAATCCCAACACCATGCAAACCACCAGAGAACTGATAGTTGTCGGTCGAAAACTTACCGCCCGCATGCAGTTTGGTCATGATGATTTCGATACCACTTTGACCGTATTCAGGATGAATATCGACGGGCATGCCACGTCCATTATCCTGCACGGATAACGAGCCATCTTTATAGAGAATGACATCCACCTGATTCGCGTGACCCGCCAATGCCTCATCGACGGCATTATCGATCACTTCTTGTGCCAAATGGTTGGGGCGCGTCGTATCCGTGTACATCCCAGGACGACGACGAACAGGATCTAAACCAGAAAGAACCTCAAGGGATTCAGCAGTATATTGAGTCACTAAACACTTAATCCTTCATTCATTATGCGGTCATCAAAACATTATTCTCAAACTAGACAGATGATCACTCATCAGCCAAATAAAAAATCAATCATCAGTGGAATCTTGCTGTCCATATCAAGCATAACATGATCGCCACCCGTCTCAATAATCATCGAGGACTGTGCACCATCCTGTCCGTAATACCCTTCGGCGACGCGATAGTCGAGGACTTCATCACCCGTTTTGAGCAATACAAGCATTTTTTCTGCGTGACTCGGTACAGCCTCATAAAGCGACTCGAAATCAACCAAATCACTCTGTGTAATCGTCCAACCACCTTCCGTCGTGTAGCCATTCTGGCCATTGGTGAAGTAACGTTTAAAACGCTCTGACGGACGCACCGCCGGATTCACCAACACGGACTTTACACCAAACTTCGCAGTACAAGCCGTGGCAAAGAAACCACCTAAAGAACTACCGACCACACCTGTATTCGGATCACTCTGAATCGCTTTAGAGAGGATTTCCATCACCTGTAATGGCGGCAAATTGAAATCAGGACGAATCACGTTAATTTCTGGACGGTGTTCCGCACACCAATCGCGGAGCATTTTGCCTTTAAGTGCTTGCGCATCGCTATTTAAACCATGGATATAAATCAATTGCATAATGAATACTTAAATATCCCTAAAAACTACGCCACGAATAACAGCGAATCTACCACATCTATGCATCGTGTGCCGCACTGCTCTACAAACGAATAAAAGTCCTCATCCATTGATGTAAATTTTAGCCAATCGCACAAATGAATTGGCAGTTCACAAAAAATACTTTAATGTTACGCTAGAAGTGAATATGTTTATTATATGTTTATAAAGTGTCGAACAGTTCACTCATAATCATATGTTTGAATCGTTTAGGATACAGAGTATCAATCGGGTGTTAACAGCGCATTTACATGAGAATGCTAGAAGATAGCTTTAAAACTCTACGCTGTTTTTGAACACTGAATTTTCCCACTGTGTAATAACAGTCATTGAGAGTCTTATGCCTAGCCCAACGCCCTTGCATGAACCTTATTGCAATTTACGTAAATCAGCCATCACTCAAGGCGATTTGATCGAAGGACTGGCACAGCTCGCAACAACGGGCGTGTCCCGTACCACCGAATTCGTACAAGCATTTTATCGTGAAACTGTATTACGTTCACTGGGATTATATAAAGAAGAAAATCAGACCCCATTACGGCAAGAAGTTTCTGATCGCTCATTTTGGTTCATTAAATTTTTCATGAAGCATTCTGGTCAGTATGCAGCGCATGGTTTACGTATCCTTGGACGTATGAGTCATGAACATGCACAAAAACCGCTTGTTCCAGCATTACACATGCTCGTCAGTGCACTCAATGGCATTACGGGCGATCATTTAGTCTACGATTGCAATCCTTTAGCATTGCCGATGCTAGTCTACGACCGCCATGGCAAGGTATTTACAGGCGAGCTTCGCGGTCGTGTCGTCATCCTCGTCCACGGTCTCTGTATGGATATTCATAGTTGGTATCCAAGCAAATATCAAAGTCTCGGCGAACAAATCTATCGCCAACAAGATTGTACTGTCCTCTATCTCAGCTACAACACTGGACGCCGCATTTCACTAAATGGTCGATCATTCTCTAATTTACTCAATGATTTAGTGATTAAAAATCCAGACATCAGTCATCTTGACATCATTGGCCATAGCATGGGCGGTCTCGTGTCTCGTAGTGCACTGTTCTACGGCAAACAAGCTGGCTTTAACTGGATTTTTTTGGTTGACCATTTGATGTGTCTTGGCTCACCGCATCAAGGTGCGCTATTAGAGCGTCTAGGCTACATGTTGCAAGATAAAGTCGGCAAGATTCCTTTCGCAGGCACCGTCGCAAGACTTGGTGACCTCCGCAGCGCAGGTATTATTGATTTACGTTGGGGCAGTATTCGCGACGATGATTGGGAACATTTAAAATCAGGTCGTCGTGGAGACTTTTCGGACAACCGCCGCCCTGCACCACTTCCTTCCAATATCAAAGCCTATTTTATCGCTGGCACGATTGAGCGCGAGAATATGCACTCCAAAGCTCGGGAAGCAGTCGGTGATTATCTCGTTAGTGTGAAGAGCGCTCTCGGTGAGCATGAAAACCCTGAATACCAGCTGAATGTGCCGCCAGATCGTAAAATTGTCCTCTACGGCGTCGATCATATGCAACTACAATATAGTCAACGTGTTATTGACCACATATTGGCGTGGTTAGCACCAACACCAAGACCTACTAAAATTGCACCTGTTGTGCGCGAAGAGTCTGCTATAGCAAGCTAAGATCATGCTTGTCTCCTTCCCTTAAGGGGGAGGTTGGGAAGTGGCGCTTTAAAGTAAAATCAAAAGCATCCCTAGATCACAAAAATCTCAATCACCACCCAATAAAAAAGCAGCTTATTAGCTGCTTTTTTATTTCAATCATTTCATCAAACTTGGGCACGATACTTATAACGTTGGAGCGTCTGCAGCTGTGCAGCTGTTTCAGCCAACACACTCAGAGCTGCAGCAGAATCAAAATTATCTTTTTGATTTGCAAGCAAGCTTTCAGCATGCTGACGTGCTTCCAAAATTTTAGCTTCGTCTAAGTTCGCCGCACGTATCGCGGTATCAACCAATACTGTTACAACGTGTGGTTGAACTTCAACCACACCGCCAGAAACATAAACCAACTCTTCGTGTCCATCAGAATGCAGCACACGAAGCGGGCTTGGCTTGATGATCGTAACCAATGGTGCATGTCCAGGCATAATGCCCATCTGACCTGCAACCCCGTCAACGATCAACATGTTAATGTCGCCGCTGAAGACTGAACCATTGATACTGACTACATCACAATGCAAGGTTGCCATGACGCATTCTCCTGCTTATTTTGCTGCGAGCTTTTCGGCTTTAGCAACAGCTTCTTCAATACCACCCACCATGTAGAACGCTTGTTCTGGCATATGGTCGTAGTCGCCAGCAATGATCCCTTTGAATCCTGCGATGGTATCTTTTGATGATACCAGTTTACCAGGAGAACCCGTGAACACTTCAGCAACATGGAATGGTTGTGACAAGAAACGTTGGATTTTACGAGCACGGAAAACAACCAGTTTGTCTTCTTCTGCCAATTCATCCATACCCAAAATCGCGATGATGTCTTTGAGTTCTTTATAACGTTGCAGAATGGTTTGTACACCACGCGCAACACTATAATGCTCTTCACCCACAATCGCTGGATCCAGCTGACGTGATGTTGAGTCCAATGGATCAACCGCTGGATAGATACCCAATGACGCGATATCACGTGACAGAACAACAGTCGCGTCCAAGTGAGCAAAGGTCGTTGCTGGTGATGGATCGGTCAAGTCATCGGCTGGAACATAAACCGCCTGAATTGAAGTAATCGAACCGGCTTGAGTTGAAGTAATACGCTCTTGCAATACACCCATTTCTTCAGCCAGTGTCGGTTGATAACCCACAGCTGATGGCATACGACCCAAGAGTGCAGATACTTCAGTACCTGCCAAGGTGTAACGATAGATGTTGTCAACGAACAACAGAACGTCACGGCCTTTGCCGTTAGCATCTTTTTCATCACGGAAGTATTCAGCCATGGTCAAACCAGTCAACGCAACGCGTAAACGGTTACCCGGTGGCTCATTCATCTGACCATAAACCATGGCAACTTTATCAAGAACGCCAGAGTCTTTCATTTCATGGTAGAAGTCGTTACCTTCA
>JASLFQ010000143.1 GCA_030150595.1 Aquirhabdus sp. | reverse complement strand
ATCCTTATGGCTTCCTTACCCAGAAGATCAGGTAAGAATAGCGTTTACAGTGGCTCAATTTTACTCCGCGTTTTTTACATCAACAGCGCGCTAAGTGGCTCAGTTTTGCTCCGCCATTTACAACAACTTTCAGCGAGAATTAAGGGTTTTGGTATATCGTCAAAAAATATAAGATTTACACATGGACAATCCAAAGGGTACGAATCTGAGGACTTCAAAGACACATTTAGCCGCTACTTGAAACCGTCCCACACACACGCACTCGCTCAATCCTCTAATTCATCCGTCCCAGCGTCACAATATAGTAAAATCAATGGTTTAAGTGGTAATTCATCCGTCCCAGATAGTCATAGTGGGACGGATGAAAAACCGCTAGAACCCTTGCAAACACAGGCTTATTACCGTGGGACGGATAAAAACACCATAAACCCTGATACCGCTAAAAATGATTCTATTGGTACGGATAAATCAGGGAGCATATTTATATGAAAGCCCCCGAAATTATCCGACTGATTGAGCAACAGGGTGGACAGATCAAACTTCATGGCGATGTGTTAGAAGTGGTCAATGGTCAATTATTGCCACCCGAAACCATCAATCTGCTCAAACAGCACAAGTCCGACTTGCTGGCGCATTTATCGGCTGGCGATGCGCCAGTGATCGAACCATTAGATCATCACAATGATGAACCACAGCTCACCTATGAAATGAGACGCGCATTAAACGGACTAGATTATTTAATGAACCAGAAACGCAGCAACCTACGCAAAAACGGCTATCCAGAATCTAACGCGATGGTAAGCCGTGAAGAATGGCGCACGGTTGTTATGCGTGTGCTGCATATCTATTGGCAGGCTATGGATGTACTGGAAGATAAGTTATATCGCGTAGGGGCACTGGGTTATCAGCAAGGGCGTATTTATGTGACTCGTGGTAATGGAGAACCTAAGACGCGTACCGCCTGCATGAATAACACTGACTTCATATTAGACGACGATTCAGGGCGCACGTTTAGACAATGGTTGTATTCCTGATTGTTAAGCGAACAAGGGTATAATCAACAGTCTGATTGTTAAGCTATCAGCATATAATCAATCAGTCCGACCAAGTTCCACAATCCTCAAATTGAGGTTTGTGGAAGAGTCAAAAAAGCGACCCTATTTATACCCACCACAAAAAGTCAAAAGGTACTTCCCCCACCCTAAAAATAGGCGGGCAATTGCGCAGCCCGATGTTTGACTAGGTCTAAAAATTTTCAAAAGTCGGTTAACTGGTTAACTCAATTGGTTAACTGGTTTGCTATATTTTCAATATTATTATTTAATAACAGATAGATAGGTAAATTTGATGGTAAACCAACTTAGTTAACTGGTTTACTCTTGGTTAACTGGTTTGGTTAACTAAGAGCACAAAGAATAGATGTGAGCAGTTTTGCGCGTATTTACGACTAGCCCATGCACATCAAACAATGATTGAAAAGTAAGCGGCGTATCAAATAACCATCAAATAAAATTCAAGTCAAAAAAAATATGACAAATAATCGACACGTTCCTCACATGTGAGGAACGGTCAACCGAGGAACACAAATAACATATTTAAGGGGGTACTTTAAGAAATGAGCATAACCGTGAGCATAACAACCAATAAGCATAAAGTTTATATCAATATAAAACATATACTTAAATTCAGACTTCGATTGCCTTCGCCCCACCATTAATTCTGTTTCGCGAAGGTGAAACGTAAAAAAGCAACCGATGACTTAAGATCAAAGGTTGCTTTTTTTTGCCAAAAATCTAGTGAAAAAACAATATCCCATAACCGTTTATACGCTGGTTATGGAATATTGAGATTTATCTAAGCCGCATCATCATCGTCTTCAACACTTGAAATACCCAACTCTTTTAGCTTACGCGTCAACGTATTACGACCCCATCCAAGTAATTCAGAAGCCAATCGTTTTTTACCTTGGCTATGCTCAAGCGCGGCAAGAATCATGACGCGTTCAAACAGCGGCGTTGCAGTATTCAAAATCTGTTGCTCACCATTCATCAAATGTTGTTTCGCCCACAATCCAAGTGCTGTATCCCATTCTAACGAGGAGTGAGATACTGATTGTATTGATGGCTGCCCTGTAACGAGATTTTCTGTTTTTACAGCAGCAGGTAATAATACGCTGGTTGGTAATCGTAACTCTGGCGGCAAATCGGTGAGTAGAACTTCGCGGCTGCTCGCCATAACTGTGAGCCAACGGCAAGTGTTTTCTAATTGACGGACGTTACCTGGCCACGGTAATTGCTGAAGAAATGCTGCTGTTTCACTACGGAGTTGTTTAGGTTCAACAGACAACTCATGTCCAGCACGTTGCAGAAAATGCTCTGCCAGCATCGGAATATCTTCGCTACGATCACGCAATCGTGGAATATGAATACGAATCACATTCAAGCGATGATATAGATCCTCGCGGAACTTGCCTTCTACAACTAATTTCTCTAAGTCTTGATGAGTTGCGGCAATAATACGCACATCCACATGCACAGGCATATGACCACCAACACGATAGAACTCACCTTCAGCCAAAACACGCAGTAATCGTGTTTGTGTTTCAAACGGCATGTCACCAATTTCGTCAAGGAATAACGTGCCACCATTGGTTTGCTCAAATCGACCTTGCCTTTGCGTATTCGCACCCGTAAAGGCACCTTTCTCATGACCAAATAGTTCTGTTTCGATCAAATCTTTAGGAATGGCTGCCATGTTCAGCGCAATGAAAGGCTTCTTTGCACGAGGTGAATGGCGATGTAAGGCATGTGCAACCAGCTCTTTCCCCGTTCCAGATTCACCATTAATCAATACGGTTATATGTGATTGTGCCAAACGTCCAATCGCACGAAACACTTCCTGCATAGCAGGTGATTCACCAATAATATCAACAGATTTAATTGGTTTACTGGGCGCCAAGTCATCAGTATTACGCGACGTAATTTGGGCAGTATGTTGAATTGCGCGTTGCACTAATGCTAGTGCTTCATCGATATCAAATGGTTTAGGTAAATATTCAAACGCCCCAGTTTGGTAGCTCGATACAGCAGATTCTAAATCTGAATGCGCGGTCATAATGATGACGGGCAAATCCGCATAAGCCTCTTTGACCCGGGCTAAAAACGCCAATCCATCCATGCCCGGCATACGAATGTCCGTCAGAATCACATCAGGCTGTTCCCGTTCTAATCGCGTCAGCGCACTTTGGCTCTCTTCAAAGCTGACGACGTTTAAACCTTCTTCTTTGAATGTTTTTTCCAGTACCCAGCGGATGGCACGGTCATCGTCGATGATCCAAATGGTCTCGTTCGACATAACTTACTCCCAAGGTAAAAATAAACTAAATGTTGTTTTGCCAGCTACAGAATGACATTCAATCATGCCGTTATGTAGATGGATGATATCGTGTGCAATACTCAAACCAAGCCCAGTTCCATTGGCACGTCCTGTGACCATTGGATAAAAAATAGACTCAACTAACTCTTCAGGAATACCAGGACCATTGTCCTCAATATCGACCTGAATGACGCTGCGATGAAGCGTATTATTGATGGTAAACATTCGTAAAATACGCGTTCTAAAAGTCAGCGTTGGGGTGCGTCCTTGCATTTTGTGTGCATTCTCAGTCATGGCTTGCAGTGCATTGACTGCGATATTCAGCATGACTTGAATCAATTGATTTTTATCTGCTCGAATCTCAGGTAGAGACAAATCATAATCACGAATGACTTCAAATTTATCTTCCGATGGCGATGAAAACTGACTCATGAACTGGCTCAAAATCAATGCCCGTACTCGTTCCAGCGGATCATGGACATTGACCAAAGCAAAAGCTGGTGGCTTTCTTGAACCTAGCATCGTATCCGCCAAATGACGTAAACGATCAACTTCGCTGATAATGACGTCAGTATATTCGGCGCTTGCTTCAGGCAAAGTCCGTGCGAGCAATTGTGTCGCACCGCGAATACCGCCTAATGGGTTTTTAATTTCATGAGCAACGCCACGGACAAGTTGGCGTGCAATGGAATGTTGCTGATTCAGATGTTCTTCACGACTAATCCGCAACAGTCGATCCATCGGTTGAATTTCAAATAAAATACGATGGTGCGTCACATCATCTGGCGCATCATTATCCATGATGAGGGACGCCGTATAATCAACGACTTTGTCACGTAAACCAACTTTGAGTACTGCTTCACGACGCGTATAGGGCTGACCATTTGCCAATAATCGTGATAATGCAACTTGCGCATCGAATTGCGAATCTTGGTCAATCAAGATGGACAGCAGAGGTTGCTTTAAAGCTCTGAATTGACTGAGCTCGATTAAAGCTTCACATGCAGGATTGAGATACTCAATACTAAGATCAGACCGCACCAAAATAATTGCGGTCAGCATATGGTCAGTGATGCGTTGATATTGCTCGAGTTTCATAGCACTCCATCGCACAAACAACTTGTATAAATGACGACTTTAATCACAAAAATTGGTTCCAACTGAAAATTGGCATTCTAAGGTTTCAAATCAACGTATCAATATTGACCAGCCTCTTCCAATACAGTGCAAAACACACGCCAACTTCTAACAAAGCTATTAAAAAGATCAGAAACATACCTTTTGTTAGGTCATCAAGTGATATAAATCACATTTTTAAAAATTAGAGGTTCATATCGCCATAAATAATTAAAGATATGATCGTTAATATGGCGCATTCGCCTGTTTTATATTTCATTCGCACCAAAATAACGCAAATTCATCAGCAAATATAGCACCAAAACAATGCACATAGCGTGACAAGTTATACGTTCATCGCTTCTTTTTGAATAAATCACAGTAATGCTTACGTCTATCGCACAAAGCGCATACAATACGCAGGTCTAATGTTTGTCTGAGTAGTAATGCCGTATGAGTTCGCCAAAAGTTGGTTTTGTTTCCCTTGGTTGCCCGAAAGCACTTGTTGATTCTGAAAGAATTCTCACGCAGTTGCGGGTTGAAGGCTATGAAGTTGCCGCAGATTATGCAGGCGCTGATTTAGTTGTGGTCAATACCTGCGGTTTTATCGAATCTGCTGTACAAGAGTCGCTAGACGCGATTGGCGAAGCAATCAGCGAAAATGGCAAAGTTATTGTGACTGGCTGTCTTGGTAAACACGAAGATAAAATTCGTTCGATGCATCCAAGTGTGCTTAAGGTAACTGGCCCACAAGCCTACCAAGACGTGATGAATGCTGTGCATGAATATGTGCCTCAACCACCAGAACATAACCCTTATCTTGATCTTGTACCACCACAAGGCATTCGCTTAACACCAAAGCATTATGCGTACTTAAAAATTTCTGAAGGTTGTAATCATCGTTGTACCTTCTGCATTATTCCATCCTTGCGCGGCGATCTTGTTTCTCGCCCAATTAGTAGTGTGATGGAAGAAGCACAGAACTTAGTAAAAGCTGGCGTACAAGAAGTTTTGGTGATTTCTCAAGATACTTCTGCTTACGGCGTTGATCTGAAATACAAATTAGATTTCTGGAATGGTCAACCGCTGAAAAGTAAATTTATTGACTTATGTGCGGCTTTAGGTCAACTCGGTGTTTGGGTACGTTTGCATTATGTTTATCCATATCCGCATGTGGATGCAGTGATTGATTTGATGGCGGAAGGCAAGATTCTGCCGTATTTGGATATTCCATTTCAGCATGCAAGTCCGCGCATTTTGAAGCTGATGAAACGCCCAGCGCATAGCGAAAATACCATAGAGCGTCTCGCAGCATGGCGTGCGAAGTGCCCAGATATTGTCATTCGTTCTACGTTTGTTGTTGGTTTCCCTGGTGAAACTGAAGAAGATTTCCAATATCTACTCGATTGGTTGCAAGAAGCACAGCTTGATCGCGTAGGTTGTTTCACCTACTCGCCTGTTGATGGCGCGGTTGCGAATGATTTACCAGATCATGTCGCACCAGAAATTCAGCAGGAACGCTATGAGCGTTTCATGCAAACTCAACAAGTCATTTCTGCACAGAAACTACAAGCACGAATAGGTCGCACGTTCACCGTTTTGATTGATGAGTTTGATCTTGAGCATTCAGTGGCGATTGCACGCTCTTATGCGGATGCGCCAGAGATTGATGGTCATGTGTATATCGAAGATTTAACCGCTGCTGATTTAGCACGTTTGAAATCTGGTGATAAAGTTGTCGTGACGATTACTGATGCAGATGAATATGATCTGTATGCGAATTTGGTTGTAGAAAACGCATAAATCTATAATCTATTTTTCTGAATAGAAAGCATTTGATCAATATGATGAGATGCTTTTTTGTATTCTACAAAAAATCCCAACGCCGAATGACACAAGCCTGTCCATGCTGCACACCATGTGAATCAATCACACTCCACAATACGGTATCTTGAATTTTGAAACGATCTCCATTTTTTGCAATACGAATACCTTCATAGGTATCAATATAGCCTTTACTCTGCGCTTCTTGTAAAAGTCGATCACGCTCTTCCTGCAACATTGGCTCTGCTGAAAGACGTGATGGCAAATTAATAAACT
The DNA here is from genome assembly GCA_030150595.1 of Aquirhabdus sp. Classification (GTDB taxonomy): domain Bacteria; phylum Pseudomonadota; class Gammaproteobacteria; order Pseudomonadales; family Moraxellaceae; genus Aquirhabdus. The sequence continues at coordinate 584 of JASLFQ010000143.1, read as the reverse complement.
CATCCCACGACATTTGCCAAAGTTTCTGCGCCGTTTGATTGGCATAGCGAAAAATGGGATCAATTTGAGTACCATGCGACACCAGTGCAAATGGTGCTTCATACAATCTTTGGGTAAGGTCTGAACCAGATGGGAGCAAACGTAGCCCCGTGAGTTTTAAGAAGCTCTCTACGAGTAAGTGGCTATACGTAATAATTTCAGGAAGTTCGTAGGGTTTCATATTAATCAGCTACAAACCGCATCCGCAGGTTTTGCTCCACCTTCCAAAGTCACCACGGACGCCGCAATTGCATTTGCAACCTTATCCAACGCTTGTCGTGAAGTAGCGACAATTGCATTGACGCCAAAATTTGACGTTGCGTCCTCAGGCAAATTAAAAGTCATACGACAAACTATGGAATGCGTTTTACTTGATGGTGCGTTCGGCGTCAAATTGATTGAATCATCTACGCGACTCACTGTCCAAGTCGCCGCAACATTGATACTATCCGCCGTATTCTTCGATAAGCCACTCAAGGCATCAAAATTAGAAAAGTTCGCTGCAATTCGATAAAAAGGCAGCGTCGTTGTTGCGCCACTCAAAT
>JASLFQ010000125.1 GCA_030150595.1 Aquirhabdus sp. | reverse complement strand
GTCACACATGATCAATCAAAATTACGTGAGTACATCAATCTAGTTTTTGTTCAAACCTCTCTCTTGTAATGGCATAATAGCGCCCTCCATGATTACCGCTGAATAAGTCTGCTTATGTTATTAATCCCTGCAATCGATCTTAAAGATGGTCAATGTGTACGCCTTAAACAAGGTCGTATGGAAGATGATACCGTGTTCTCTGATGATCCAGTTGCAACCGCAACACATTGGGTCAACGAAGGAGCACGCCGCCTACATCTGGTTGATTTAAATGGTGCTTTTGCAGGAACGCCAATTCATAAAAGTGTTGTTGAAGCAATTGCTAAAAAGCATCCAACGTTGCCAATTCAAATTGGTGGCGGCATTCGCTCATTAGAGACGATCGGACATTATCTGGATGCAGGCGTGTCTTATGTGATTATCGGTACGAAAGCCGTGCGTGAGCCTGAATTTGTTGAGGAAGCATGTAAACAATTCGCGGGTCGTATCATTGTGGGTATTGATGCCAAAGATGGTTGGGTTGCAACGGATGGCTGGGCAAATGTCACAGACGTAAAAGCAACAGATTTGGCGAAACGCTTTGCTGATGCAGGTGTATCAAGCATTGTGTATACCGATATTGCACGTGACGGCATGATGCAAGGTGTGAATGTTTCGCAAACTGTCGCATTGGCAGCAGCTTGTGGTTTGCCTGTGATTGCTTCAGGTGGTATTACTAATCTCGATGATATTCATGCATTGAAAGGTCAGGCGGGAATTCTAGGTGCGATTACCGGTCGTGCGATTTATGAAGGCACATTGAATTTGAGAGAAGCACAAGCGATTTGGGATGTGTAATTAAGCGCACATGATTCGCATAAAAAAGGGCTTTTATTCTATAAATAAAAGCCCTTTTCTTTTACTGAATGATGCCACTTAACGTCAAAAGCACCCCCTTCTAAATCTTCCCCCTCAGGGGAAGACTTCAAAGCATATCAGTCGAGATTCATATCGGTCACAGCGCCAGTAGACGCACTCGATACCAAGCGAGCATATTTTGCCAATACACCACGCGTGTACTTCGGCGCTGGGCGAACCCATGCTACGCGACGTTTTGCAATTTCTTCTTCGCTCACGAGTAAATTCAGTTCGCGAGTTTCGGCATCAATCACGATACGATCACCAGTGTGTACCAAACCGATTAAGCCGCCTTCAAACGCTTCTGGGGTGATGTGACCGACGACAAAACCATGTGAACCACCGCTAAAACGACCATCAGTAATCAATGCGACGGTTTGACCTAAACCTTTACCCATGACAGCAGAAGTTGGTTTCAACATTTCGCGCATGCCTGGGCCGCCTTTCGGACCTTCATCTTTAATGACGATGACGTCGCCAGCAACGACTTCACCATTCAAGATGCCTGCCATTGCTTCGATTTCGCCACTATAAACGCGTGCATTACCTTCGAAACGTAGCCCTTCTTTACCAGTAATCTTGGCAACAGAACCTTCCAACGCCAAATTACCTTTCAGAATTACCAAATGCGAATCCGCTTTGATTGGCTTATCAAATGGCATGATGATTTGTTGGTCAGCTGGATAATCTTGAACATTCGCCAAGTTTTCTGCCAAAGTTTTGCCAGTAACAGTCAAACATGAACCATCCAACATGCCACGATCCAACATGCGTTTCATCAATGGTTGAATACCGCCAATCGCAACCAATTCGCTCATCATATATTTGCCTGATGGACGAACGTCTGCGAGCAATGGTGTAACAGCACCAACGCGCACGAAATCTTCTAGCGTCAAATCAACATCGACGGTACGCGCCATCCCAATTAAATGCAGTACAGCATTGGTTGAACCACCCAATACGATCACCACTTTAATGGCATTCTCAAAAGCTGCTTTGGTCATGATGTCGCGTGGCTTAATGTCGAGGCGAAGCAAATTCATCACCGCTTCGCCAGCACGTTGGCAATCATTATGTTTTTCTTGCGACACTGCATCTTGTGCGGATGAACCCGGTAAGCTCATGCCGAGTGCTTCGATTGCTGATGCCATGGTATTTGCAGTGTACATACCGCCACAAGAACCAGGACCAGGAATCGCAACTTCTTCAATTTGTTTCACTTGAATCGCTGACAGTTCGCCTTTAGCATGTTGTCCAACAGCTTCAAACACAGAAATAATGTCGGTATGACCTGCGCCTGGTTTGATCGAACCACCGTATACAAATACTGATGGGCGATTCAAACGTGCCAAGCCCATGATGCAACCTGGCATGTTTTTGTCACAGCCGCCAATCGCGATCAGACCGTCAAAGCCTTCGCAGCCAGCAACCGCTTCAATCGAGTCCGCGATAATTTCGCGCGAGACCATAGAATATTTCATGCCTTCGGTGCCGTTCGCAATACCGTCAGAAATGGTAATGGTATTGAAGATCACGCCTTTACCGCCAGCTGCATTCGCGCCTGCTTCTGCTTCGCGTGCCAAACCATCAATGTGCATGTTGCACGGCGTCACCATTGCCCATGTTGAAGCAATCCCAATCTGTGGTTTTTTGAAGTCTGCGTCAGTAAAACCAACCGCACGCAACATCGCGCGTGCTGGTGCAAATTCGATACCGTCAACAACTTGTGAAGAGTGTTTACGAATACTGAGATTGTCTAAATCGTTACTCATGGGTCATGCCTTTTTCATCGGTCTTAATAATAGGGGCTAATTCTATCCTTCATGCCGCGCAAGTGAAAGGCATGATATAAAAACCCTTACGATAATTATCATATTTGGTGCTAATTGAATTGCTTTAGCTCTTGTCTTGCCTTTACCCGTCCTGAGCAACTGTTTGAGCAGAACGGTATATGTTCAATGACTGATATCTTGGATAAGCCTCCTTGTTAAAAACTCCTCCCTGCACGCGAGTTTTGTGATGGACGCGGTTTTGCTTACTTTTTCCAAGAAAAAAGTAAGACCCGCGGTAGGCGAATCCACCCATCGATTGATTAAGCGGTAAGATACCGCCGCAATGAAGCTTTTGATCTTATAAATAGAAACCATCCCCTTATAAATCTTCCCCTTGAAGGGGAAGACTTCAAAGCAACGTATCCTTCAGTCAGTTATAATCACATCTATCTCTTCATGTATTGAAAACAACGACTGTGAATTTAATTTTTGCTGGAACACCTGAATTTGCAGCGACTGCACTGCAAGCTTTGATTGATGCTGGACACAACATTTGTGCGGTCTACACACAACCCGATCGCCCTTCAGGTCGTGGTCAAAAAATGACGCCATCTGCGGTAAAAGCGCTTGCGATCACACACAACATTCCGGTTTATCAACCTGTTCACCTAAAAAGTAGCACCGAAGAAGGTCTCGCCGCGCAAGCAGAATTGGCGAAAATCGTTGCTGAGTCTCATGTTGATGCCATGATCGTTGCCGCGTATGGTTTGATACTGCCGCAAGTGGTATTGGATATGCCACGTTTGGGATGTTTAAATATTCACGCGTCACTGTTACCACGCTGGCGTGGAGCCGCGCCGATTCATCGGGCGATTCTGGCGGGTGACATCGAGACAGGCATTACCATTATGCAAATGGATGCAGGATTGGACACTGGAGATATGCTGTATCGCGTTCCGTTGACCATTGGACACACGGATACCAGCGCAACTCTGCATGATCGTTTGGCGACATTAGGTGGCGAAGCGGTTGTACATACGCTGGATCAATTGGCGCATTACCATGTGCATAAAATCACTCAAGACAATCATCAAGCAACCTACGCCAGCAAACTTACGAAAGCCGAAGGCAGAATTGATTGGTCGCAACCAGCTGCAACCTTAGATCGTCTGATTCGTGGATTACAACCTTGGCCTGTCGCGTATACGCAAATTGGCGATGACGTGCTGCGCGTTTGGTCAGCGGCATTGCCTGAAAATGATGAAAATGCAGGTCAAGCAGGCGAAATCATTGCGATTGATAAGCATGGCGTGACCGTTCGTTGTGGCGATGGACAATCGCTACGCCTGACACAACTGCAATGGGCAGGTGGCAAGCCACTGAATAGCGTCCAAATCCTTCAAGCACAAAAACTTCAAATTGGACAACAATTACAATGAGTCTTCCTCCGAAATCAGCTAAACCGCGTAAATTCCATAATGCACCAGCCAATGCGAAACCTCGCCCCGCTGCGCTAAATTTGCGTGCACAAGTCATTCGCGTGATTGTCAGTGTGCAAGAGGGTGAGTCGCTTAATACTCTATTGCCGAAAGCATTGGAAAAAACGCCTGAGCGTGATCGTGGTTTGTTTAATGAGTTGGTGATGGGCACATTGCGTCATTGGTTTGCGCTCGATGCGGTGTTGCAGCCGATGTTGGCGCGACCATTGACCGATAATCGTGTGCAAGCTGCGCTGCATTTGGGTCTTTATCAGATTTTCCAAACACGTATTCCACCGCATGCGGCAATTAGTGAGACGGTTGACGCCGCAAAACAGTTAGGGCAAGAAAAAGCCAGCGGACTTGTCAATGCATTGCTCCGTCGCACCTTGCGTGAGCAAACTGAATTACAAGAGATTTTTGATCAGCATCATGCATTGCCTGATTGGTTAGCGAATCAACTTGAAAAAGACTGGGGCGATGAGTGGCTGACGATCGCTGAATCTCTGCGTCATAGCGCGCCGCTTTTCTTACGCGTGAATAAACGTCAGCGCACACGAACTGGTTATCTGGATGCGCTCGCACTGCAAGGCGTGAATGCCAACTCAACCGACCAGAGCACACCTGAAGCGATTCAACTGCTGCAACATGTCAACATTCCAAGCCTACCGGGTTATTTGGAGGGTTGGTTTTCGGTGCAAGATTTAAATGCTCAACGTTGTGCGGCGTTATTCAATGACAATGATTGCAAAGGATTGGATGGCAAAGTTGTCCTCGACGCTTGCGCCGCGCCCGGTGGTAAAACCGCGCATCTTTTAGAGCAATATACGCCGCAAAAACTCATTGCACTCGACAGTGATTCTTATCGCTTGAAGCGTGTCCGTGAAAATCTCAATCGCCTTGAACTCTTTGACCAAAATCGTGTAACTGTAGCAACTGCGGATGCGAGCGCGTGGCTCGCGGAAGCGCCAATTGATGCGATTTTGTTGGATGCGCCGTGTAGTGCGACGGGCGTTTTGCGTCGTCATCCTGACATTCGTTTGTTGCGCCAAGCAACTGATATTGCCCAGACTGTCACGCTGCAAGCGAAGTTGCTGGATCATTTATGGTCACAACTGAAAGTTGGTGGTCGTTTGGTGTATATCACTTGTTCGTTACTCAAATCCGAAAACGAAGATCAAATCGCCTCGTTTCTTAAACGTACACCGAATGCAGTTGAGAAACCGATTGTTGCGGATTGGGGCATTCAACGTCCTATAGGTCGCCAATGTTTCCCTGCGACAGATAGCGGCGATGGGTTTTATTTTGCGGTGTTGGATAAGGTTTGATGAAGCAATTCAAGCATATCGTCCACATGCCAGAGGTGATATATTTTATCTTATAAATTTAAATAAGAAATTTGGACTGCAAAATGGATGATATAAAACCAGCTGGCGAAAAAAGTATTTTTGGGGCAATCTTATTTTTCTTAGTAGGATTCCCGCTTTTTTTGATTGGCATGATCTTCGTCCTCATTGCAATTTTCGCTAATAAAAGCATGGATATAGGAAATTTGGAAGTCGGAGGTCTTTTTGCATTATTTGCGCTTGGTGGGTTGTACTGTATGCAAAGGGCAAGGTGCTACTACAGAGGAACAGCGCAAGCTCTGCCTGACTTCAACCCTATAGTCGTCAGAACTTTGCAAATCTCTTATGCATTAATGCTGCTCCTGAAATATTTGCAGCCATATTTCCCTAAGTATTCATTCATCATTGACGCTATGAATGGATTATTGTTTTTTTCTCCTTACCTTGTCTGGGTATGGTTAAAAATAAACCCTCTTAAGGTGCAATAAGCCGAAGCGCATTGCACCACCTATAAAGTCACCTACCACATTTAAAACCAATCGCTTTACACTTTAGAAAATGATACTTTTGGCGAATCACACAGGAAGTCCTTCACCATGAAAAAGTTAGCCGTACTCTGCGCTCTATGCACGCCTTTAATCGCCCAAAATATCTGGGCAGACACAACCGCAAACCCTGCACCACCAGCCACACAAAACAAACCCAACGCCAACAGCTTGCATGCTCAAATCGTACTTGCCGCTGGCGACGGTCAAAGTGCTCGAAAAAATTGGAATGGCGCAGCACCCCAAACCGTAAACTCTGTTAGCCAAGGCTCTGCACTATCCGTGCTCATCGCCTTCTCTGGTTGCACACCCAATGCCAAAGGTGTCTGCGAAGTCGTTGCCAGTTTCTTCGTCGTCAGTCCTGACGGAGTGAAAAAATCAGGCGGCAGTGGTTCTGTTTGGTCGGCCGCGCCTCTACCAGTATCTGGTATCTCTCTCCTAGGTCAAGCTAGCCTAACCGCCGGCTTTGACAAGACCGACCCTCTGGGCGACTACAAAGTATTAGTCAACGTCACAGACAAAGTTTCAGGCAAAACCCTCAATCTTGAAGCACCATTTAAAGTAACTAAATAAAAATCCAAATGGAAGTCCGCAAGTAATCTATAAAGCAGGCTAACTTTCGCAGAAGCGAGAGAAGCCTGTTTTTTTATGATGCCTCTTTACTCAACAATCGATCTTTCAATTGCTCTAACTTCGTTCACACATCTGATACAAAATGAGGCATTGCATAAAAATGCAATCCGCCACCATTAAACTTAACTATTGAATATAAAAACAAAATTACATTGGCATACATCTTGCAAAATCAGGATAACTCGGTAATTGCGCATCGATGTCATGCAAATTGCGCCGTTGCCTTATGATCACGAATGCCAATGGATAAAGCAGATGAATTATCTCTCATCAAATGAAATTGCCGTCTCCCACATGGAATCGGATACTCAAAAGTATGAATATTCAATTAAGGGCTTAGTGCTTCGTGGTGTCATCTCGGGTGTCATGCTCGCAATGACAGCAACACGTTCTGGCGCACCTGTTTCCGATGAATCGATTGTTCCGATAGCCGTAGTGATCATTATGATGCTGGGTCTAGAATTACTGATGGGTTCTTTTTCAGTTATGGCGAAACGCACAAATCTGGCAGGGATGCTACGTAATTGGCTTTGGATCGTACTGGGAAATTGCCTTGGATCTGCGTTATATGGACTCTTTTTTATCGCCAGCATGACCACAATGCTAACCATGGCAACAACGAATATCTCAGATAAAATGATTGGCATGGCTGAAGTCAAGATGCTCGCCTATACAGCACATAGTAGTCTGGAGTTCATTTCGACGTTCATTCAATCCGTGCCCAGTGCCTAACTAAAACTTGCACTTATCTTGGTGAACTTGAGCATATCGCTAGTGCGCTCACTCTTCTTTTGCTACAAAACAGCGCACCACTTAAAGGCATTGTGAGCAATCCTGATTCAATCATTTGCCCTACAAAAATTATTGCCTTTGAATTTATTAAGAAAATAATAGATGGCACATATCGTGCTTAGTTACCACCATCATCCAATGGCGGATGAAAAGAATTAAATGCTTTTTTGTATGCACTGAAATTATTGAAGCAAGCTGGACAAAGGCGTCTGTATCGCAATCGCGGTATGGGCGTTTTTTATTTCCGATTTACTGACTCAACCATTTATGAGAGGAAATGCAGATGGACTATCTATCACCGAACGAAGTCGTCACTACCATGATCGAATCTGGCGCTAAAAAAGCAACGCTGACGATTAAAGATTTAATGATTCGCGGCGCACTCTCTGGCGCATTGCTCGCAATCTCCACCACACTTGCGATCACCGCAGCGACACAATCTGGCATGCCTATCTCTGGGGCGCTGATTTTCCCGATCGGTTTCGTGATGATTATGCTGCTTGGCTTAGAGTTGCTCACTGGCGCTTTCGCCGTCATGCCCATGGCATTCATGGCGAAACGTATTAGTCTGGCGGATTTGATGCGAAATTGGTTTTGGGTGTTTGTCGGCAACTTCACAGGCTCCGTACTCTACGGTTTACTGTTCGTTGCAGCAATTACCATGATGTTTACCATTCCTGCTCCAGCAACGAGCATTGCAGATAAAATCGTAGGAATTGCTGAAATGAAAACGCTTGCCTATGCAGCTCATGGTGGCGCAGGTTTCGCAACTGCTTTTGTCAAAGGCATGTTGTGTAACTGGATGGTGTGCTTTGGTCTCGTGATGGCAACTGTCGCACGCTCAACACTCTCAAAAATTGTCGCGGCATGGTTACCTGTGACCACGTTTTTTGCAATGGGTTTTGAACATACCGTGGTCAATATGTTTGTGATTCCGACAGGCATGATGCTGGGTGCTAAAACCACTGTCTCAGCTTGGGTTTTATTTAATCTGATCCCTGTCACGCTAGGCAATTTTGTCGGTGGATTTTTGTTCACTGGATTGGCGATGTATGCCACTTTTTCTCTGCGCACAAAATCAGAGGTTACTGCCATTCCAACATCTGTGTCCAATGAGGCTATGCCACAACTGACTGACGTATCTGCGGTTTAATCCAAGATACCTGCAATAAACTGGCATGAGGATCGTTCGAGTAAAGTCGGATGCTCCTCATGCTTTTTTATATCAGAATCTCGCAAAATAATAATTTACCCAATGACCATAAGCGTGTACTTTGCAGCATCTTTGCTAGAACCACATCCATATGAATAAAATCTGTGATCGCTGCCAAGCCAGCTTTGACTGCTCTGGATGCACAACGGGCGCATGCTGGTGCATGAACCATCCCGCAATCTTTAGCTGTGCAACGACTGATGCGGCAGGTGGTGCAAAGGATTGTGTTTGCCCGCAATGCCTCACTGCCATGACCCAAGCACATATTGCACGGACGATTGATCTACAAACAATTCATAAAACCGCACCCGCCGAAGCATTAGCCTGTCAAGGACAACCGTTGATTGAAGGACTCGACTATACGATTGAAGAGGGCCGTTGGGTATTTTCACGCTGGTTCTTTCTCAAGCGAGGGGAATGTTGTGGGAATGGATGTCGGCATTGTCCTTATGGTCATGTGAATGTAAAAACTTAGGCTGCTTTTTCAATACATTTATATATTGCAAAAGCTGTGATTAAGTTTTACAAAAGGAATTGCCGCGCGTCATCACTCCATGAAAAGCTGCGATGGAAAACTACAATGAAGCGAGTACTTTGGTTAGCGATACTCATGAGCGCTTGGTCATCACAATCCAATGCTACGGTGATGAACGAAGGATTTTTGCAAACCTCTGGAGCACACGCCATGTCCAATGCCGAACAGCCCTCCGCAGCGCAGGAAGCTGAAAATAAGAAAACGGTCGTTGCCTTCTACGAAGCTGGACTCAACAAAAAAGACTTCGCGGCTGCCAGCCAATTCCTCGGGCCGTACTATAAACAACACAATCCGCACGCTGCCGATGGCATCGAGGGATTCCGCAACTTTATTGCGTTCATGAAGGAAAAAACACCCACCTCACATAGCGAAATCAAACAAGTTTTCGCTGATGGTAACTTTGTGATTTTGCACGTCCATAAAACCACAAGCCCAACTGATCGCGGTGTCGCCATCGTAGACATCTTTCGACTGGAACATGGCAAGATCGTTGAGCATTGGGATGTGACTCAAGAGATTCCAGAAAAAACGGCGAGCGGAAACTCGATGTTTTGAGTTTTGCCTGTACATTCACAGCACATCTAATTCATTTTATTCATATAATAAGATACACGCTCACTCTCGCCCGATTAAAAGTAACTTATGATCTCTGCATCCATACCAAACAACAAACCTAAAGCCCTCATGTGTTGGAGTGGCGGTAAAGACTCCGCGATGGCACTTCATCGAGCGAAGCAAGACTTTGACGTGGTTTGTCTAATGACAACTTTAAATGCTGATTTTGGTCGTATCTCCATGCATGGCGTGCGCGAAGATTTGTTGGATGCACAAGCCGCAGCGATTGGCCTGCCACTCATCAAAGTCTGGGTACGCGCAGGCAGCAATGAAGAATACGAACAACAAATGACTGAAGGCTTAGAAAAAGCCAAAGCGCAAGGCGTGACGCATGTAGTGTTTGGTGACATTTTCTTGCAAGATTTACGTGAATACCGCGAGCGACAACTGGCCAAAGTCGGTCTGACCGCTGTGTTCCCACTGTGGCACTCCAATACCGCAGAGCTCATCCAAGATTTTGTGGCGAAAGGCTTTGCCTCGATCACTTGCTGTATAAATGACGGTTATTTGGATGAGTCATGGGCTGGTCGTGACATTGACCATGCGTTTATCGCTGACCTACCCGCTCACGTTGATCCGTGTGGTGAAAATGGCGAATACCATACCTTCTGCTACGCAGGACCAATTTACCGTCAGCCAATCAAAGTCACGCGCGGCGAAGTGATTTATCGTGAATTGCCTAAACCAATGCCTATTAAGCAGCAAGCTGATGATGACAAAGATCAGTATATTTGCCATTCGACTGTTGAGACAAAAGGATTTTGGTTTTGTGAGTTGTCGCCAACCTAAAAAGTCCCTTCTAAGTCTTCCCTATGCGGGAAGGACTTAGAGAATAATTAACTACTAAAGCAGCAACAATACACTCACCTTCGCTTCATCTTTTCTATTGTTCTCCACCACATATCAGTTTAGATTCAGACACAACAACATCTAAAAAAACGAAAGACTATCTTCAGCGAGAGGAAATCTCATGTGGCAGCTTGATCGTCAAAGCTTGACGGGACACGTCATCATATTCACGTCATTGAGTGCGCTGTTACTCTCAAGCTGTACTAAAAAAAACGACAACGATTGGCAAGGCTATGTCGAAGGTGAATACGTCTATATTTCCACATCACAATCAGGTCGCCTCGATCATTTATCAGTGACACGTGGACAGCAAATTGTAGTCGGTGCACCGCTATTTAGCCTCGAATCGGCCAATGAAATCGCTGCAGAGCAGCAAGCCCAGCATCAACTTGATGCCAGCAAAGAAGATTTAATCGACATTGAGAGCGGCAAACGCCCTGAAGAACAAGATGTGACTCGTGCAGAACTCAAACAAGCTCAAGCCACCCTACAACACGCCCAAGAACAGCTTAAACGTGATGAAGCGCAATATCTCATCGGCGGCATCTCCAAACAACAACTGGAAGATAGTCGCACCGCCGCTGAAACCGCAAGCGCCCAAGTTCACCAACAGCAAAGTCAACTCGCCGTTGATCGTCTACCAGATCGTGAAGGACAAATTGACGTGCAAAAAGCACAGGTTGCTGCCTCCAAATCGGCACTTGATCAAGCGAACTGGAAACTCAATCAAAAAACCGTGAACGCGACCCGTACAGGACTCGTATTCGATACGTTATATCGTCAAGGTGAATGGGTCGCCGCTGGGAATCCTGTAGTGCAGATTCTACCACCAGAAAATATCAAAGTCCGTTTCTTTGTGCCTGAACCAGTCTTAGGGCAATTTAAGCTCAATCAAAATGTGATGTTGCACTGTGATGGCTGCGTTGCTGATCTTCCTGCGCACATCACCTATATTTCGACTGAAGCTGAATACACCCCACCGATCATCTATAGTAATGAAACCCGCGCCAAGCTGGTTTATATGATCGAAGCGCATCCCAATGTTGCCGACGCACCCAAGCTGCATCCAGGGCAACCGCTTGAGGTACGTTTGCAATGACGGATACCAGCGAAAATCAAAAAAAAGATGATGATTTCGTCATTGATGTCGCAGGGATTAACAAACACTTTGGAGATAAACACGTCGTCAAAGACTTGTCGCTGCAAGTTCGTCGTGGGGAGATTTTTGGTTTTTTAGGGCCGAATGGCAGTGGGAAAACAACCTCGATTCGTATGATGTGTGGTTTGCTCACGCCAGATTCTGGGCACGGCACTTGTTTGGGCTACGATATCATCAAACAAAGTGCTGAGATCAAACAACGTGTTGGCTATATGACACAGAAATTTTCTTATTGGGATGATCTCAGTATTCGTGAAAATCTCGATTTTGTCGCTCGCGTCTACGAAATGAAAAACCGCAAAGAAGCCGTTGATCGCTCATTAGAAAAACTCGGTCTCACCAGTCGCGCCAAGCAACTCGCTGGTTCGCTATCAGGTGGTTGGAAACAACGCCTCGCCCTTGCCGCTTGTATGTTGCACGAACCGAAAGTATTGCTGCTCGACGAACCCACCGCTGGCGTTGATCCAACGGCACGGCGTGATTTTTGGGAAGAACTGCACGAACTCGCTGCGCAAGGAATCAGTGTATTGGTCAGCACGCACTATATGGATGAAGCCGAGCGCTGCCACAAATTGGCCTATATCGCCTATGGGCAATTACTCGCGCAAGGCACTGCTGCCGAGATCGTCGCCGAACAAAATCTGACAACATGGGCAATTCACGGTGACAACTTGGTCGAATTAGCGCAAAAACTACGTGGACAAGCAGGCGTTGATCAGACGGTGGCTTTTGGTACATCCATTCATGTCGGTGGCAAAGATGCCATTCAACTGGAAAAAACCCTACGCGACGCCACGCAAGGCCAGCATCTCAAAATGGAGAAAATCGACACCAGTTTAGAAGATGTCTTTATCTACATGATGAAGCAGTCAGCGGATAACTTCGGGGATACAAAATGACCCGCGGCTTCTCATTCAATCGCTGGTGGAGCATCGTGCTCAAGGAGTTCCTGCAACTCCTGCGCGACCGCGTCACACTGCGCATGATCACCATGATCCCGATCATGCAAATGGTACTGTTTGGCTATGCCATCAACAGTAATCCCAAGCACATGCCGACCGCTGTCATTTCCTATGATGACAGCGTCTTTAGCCGTAGCTTTATTAAGGCATTGCAAGCGTCTGACTATTTCAACATCGTCAGCCAATACCCCAACGAAGAAGCAGGGCGCGCAGCACTAGCGCAGGGCAAAATACTGTTTATCATCAACATCCCTGCTAATTTTTCGCGTGATCTACTGCGCGGTGATCATCCATCATTGCTGATGGAAGCCGATGCCACCGATCCGACTGCGACAGGTATCGCACTTGGCACTTTGCCAGAAATCGTGCAATCGGTCAGTGACAAGGATTTAACGGGCGCCTTAGCAAAATTCAAGAGCGGCACGCCCGCATTTAACGTGCAAGTGCATAGCCTGTATAACCCCGAAGGCATCAGCCAATACAATGTCGTGCCAGGACTCATGGGCGTCGTGCTGTCGATGACGCTAGTCATGATGACGGGACTTGCCATGACCCGCGAACGCGAGCGTGGCACGATGGAAAATCTACTGGCGACACCTGTGACGCCGATTGAAGTGATCACGGGCAAGATCATGCCTTATATCGTCATTGGACTTTTGCAAGCTACGATCATCTTACTGGGTGCTCGCTTTCTGTTTCATGTGCCGTTTGCGGGAAGTATTGTTGCGATTTATTTGGCGGCGCTGTTGTTTATCGCTGCGAGTTTGACAGTTGGTATTACCTTGTCGTCTATC
>JASLFQ010000253.1 GCA_030150595.1 Aquirhabdus sp. | reverse complement strand
TGACGCCTCTCGATTATCAGTCCATCAGCGTGGGTCATACGCTGCCGCCTTTAGATTTACCTCCAATTAGTCGTACGACTTTGGCACTCTTTGCAGGTGCTTCAGGCGACCATAATCCGATTCATATTGACAGCGATTTTGCCAAGAAAGCAGGGATGCCCGATGTTTTTGCCCATGGCATGCTTTCTATGGCATGGCTCGGGCGCTTGCTCACACAGTGGGTGTCACAGCGTCAGATTGTCGAGTTCAATGCTCGTTTTTTAGGCATTACTCATCTTGCGGATGCGCCGCTTTGCACGGGTAAAGTGGTCGAAAAATTTGAACGTGATGGTAAACAGTTGCTCAAGCTGGAGTTGCAAGTTAGCAATCAAGCGGGTGATGTGAAAATTATTGGCGATGCGCTGATTGCCATTTAATGTATTCAAGAAGGCTATATAGGTAAACAGTTTGGCGGTTTTAAGCTGCATTGGTCTAAGTTGATGTTTGTCTCCTTCCCCATGAGGGGGAAGGTCGGGAAGGGGGTGCTTTTAAAGAAAAATCAAAAGCATCCCCATCTAAATCTTCTCCTTCAAGGGGAAGACTTCAAAGCATTGGCATTGAAATCATTTATTGATTAGGAAATGATATGAAAAATTTAGCGGGTAAAGTTGCCATTGTCTCTGGTTCAGGTCGTGGCATTGGTCGCGCAATTGCACTCAAACTGGCACATCACGGCGCACGTGTTGTGGTCAATGATCTGGATGAAGCACCAGCACTTGAAGTGGTCGCCGAAATACAAGCTGGTGGTGGTGAAGCCGTCGCTTGTGTGGGCAGTGTGACAGCCGAAGGTTTTGCTGAACGTTTTGTGCAAACGGCGGTTGATCATTTCCAAGGTCTCGACATTATTATTAATAATGCAGGCTATACATGGGATAACGTGATTCAAAAAATGTCGGATGAGCAGTGGGATGCCATTCTCGATGTGCATTTAAAAGCGCCATTCCAGATTTTGCGTGCGGCACAACCTGTGATTCGGGCATTAAGCAAAGCAGAAGCTGAAAAGGGTCAGGAAGTGTTTCGTAAAGTCGTCAACATTTCTTCAATCGCGGGATTGGGTGGCAATGCAGGCCAAGCGAATTATTCAGCAGGTAAAGCAGGGATTATTGGTCTCACGTTAGCACTTGCCAAAGAGTGGGGACGCATGAAGGTCAACGTGAATTGTGTTGCGTTCGGCTTTATTAAAACCCGTTTAACAGAAGCAACAGCAGATGCTGATGCGTCCGTGGATATCGAAGGTCGTCAGATTAAAGTCGGTTTGAATCCTGATCTGGCAAAAATGTTTGAACGTTCGATTCCGCTCGGTCGTGCAGGCACGCCAGAAGAAGCAGCAAATTCGGTCTATCTGCTGTGTACGCCAGAATCCAACTATATCAGTGGTCAGACTTTAGTCTGTGGCGGTGGTTTAGCTGGGACTTAATTAGTTGAGATTCAATTTTTTTATTAATTAACTTTGTTGTGGAGAAGTTGCTGTGAATCTTCAAAAGAAACGCTGGATGGATGCTGAACTGGAAATGTATCGCGACACGGTACGTCGTTTTGTCCAGACCGAAATTGCTGCGCATGATGAGAAATGGGCGAAGCAGCAGCATGTCGATCGTGACCTGTGGAACAAAGCAGGTGAACTGGGGATTTTACTTGCCGATGTCACTGATGAGTTCGGTGGTAGTGGTGGTAATTTTGCCCACATGGCGATTTTCTTTGAAGAGTTAGCCTACGCGGGCGACCGTGCTTTTGGTTTACACGTCCATGCGATCGCTGCGCACTATATTCTGAATCAAGGTACAGATGAGCAGAAGAAAAAGTATCTGCCTTTGCTCGCGTCTGGTGAGATGGTTGGCGCGATTGCGATGTCAGAACCGGGTGCTGGATCGGACTTACAAGGTGTCCGTACTCGTGCGGTTCGCGACGGTGATGAATACGTTATTAGTGGCTCGAAGATTTTTATTTCCAATGGCTATCTAGCTGATCTAATCATTGTCGTGACCAAAACCAATCCTGAATTGGGTGCCAAAGGCATTTCACTGATGCTGGTCGAGACCAAGAATGCAAAAGGTTTCAAAGTCGGTCGCATTCTTGAAAAACTCGGACAAAAAGGACAAGACACTTGCGAGTTGTTCTTTGATGAGGTTCGCGTTCCCGTCGAGAATTTGTTAGGCGGCGTGGAAGGCAAAGGCTTTGCACATTTGATGAGTGAGTTGCCATATGAGCGTTTGATGCTGGGCATTGGCGCGATGGGCAGTATTGAGCGTGCGCTGGATTTAACTGTGACGTATACCAAAGAGCGAAAGGCATTTGGTAAGCCATTATTGGACATGCAGAATACGCGTTTCAAACTTGCCGATGTCAAAGCACAAGCCGTTATGGCGCGTGCCTTTGTCGATGAGTGTATTCAACGCATGATTGATCATGAATTGGATACGGTCACGGCATCAATTGTGAAGCTTAATCTCAGTGAGCTGGAATGCAAGGTGATGGATGAGTGTTTGCAATTCTTTGGCGGCTACGGCTATATGCTCGAATATCCGATCACTCAAATGTATGCAGATGCGCGTGTACAGCGCATTTATGGCGGTGCGAGTGAAATCATGAAAGAGATTATCGCACGCTCTTTGTAAGTGTGTGATCTGAGTTAAACGAGTCGTTACGCCCTATCACAAGTGGTATCCGCAACGACTTTTTATTTTGTGTAGAAAGAATCCACGGATGATTATTAAAAAAAGCAATAATTTCTAAGTCAAAACATAAGTGAAGCTACATTTACAGTGTTATTCATGTCTTAACGAAGCATCAACGAAGCGGACACAAGTCTAAAACGAATCTATTGCGTTCCCACTCAAATGCTAAGTGAAGCCTAATCCATAGAGGATTTAATAGGCACAAGGCTTCATTGTAATGAGCGTGATCTTTCCTCCATTAATACAGAGTTAATTTAAAACGGTATGAATACGATTGAACATCTCAACCAATCCTTATTTTTATCGATCAATGCAGGATTAGATACCGCACCGTGGATCATTCACCTAACGACGATTTTTGCGAATGATTTTATTTTTGGTGTTCCTCTACTGTTGTTAGTGATGTGGCTTTGGGGCGGTGATCAGCGTCGTCATACTGCAATCATGGCGTTTTGTGTTTGCTTGGTTTCACTGGGGTTGAATCAAGTGATCGGAATGGTTTGGCAGCATCCTCGTCCATCAATGATTGGAATGGGTCATACGTTTATTAGCCATGCTATGGATTCATCTTTTCCCAGTGATCATATGACTGTTTTTAGCGCGTTGGCAGTGACATTTCTGTGCCAACGACTGATGAAGTTAGGTTTTACTGTTGCCCTAATTGGAATTGTAGTTGGGTGGTCGCGTGTATTTCTAGGTGCCCATTTTCCGCTTGATATGTTCGGCGCAATTGTGGTCACTACTATGGGGTATGGCGTAGTTGCTGCTTTATGGCCAGGCGTAGGTTCTAAGGTCATCAATATGATTGAATTAATCTACAGAAAATTGTTTGTCATCCCAATCAATAAAGGCTGGATTAAATATTAAGGATTCAAAGTTACAGCTTTTACATGCGTTTCTGGGGCAAGTTTTGAGCAGTTTTTTTTAAATTATTTGTAGGAGTAACGATCATGAATAAGATTGTGATAGCGAGTGTTTTTACTATGACGAGTGCTTTAGTCGTGCAACCTGCAATGGCTGATTACGACACGGTCGGTTCGGCATTAGTAGGCGGTGTGGCGGGTGCAGTCATCGGGCATGCTGTGGGTGGTCGTAATGGTGCAGCAGTAGGAGCTGCAATTGGTGGTGTCAGTGGAGCAATGCTTGCTGCAAACCAGCCGCGTTATTATGAACGTCCTCCGGTTGTCTACAGTCAACCCGCGCCAGTGACCTATTACCAAGGTTACTCGCAATATCAACCTGTTCGTGAAGTTGTCTATCCTGTACGCCAAGTCGTTTATTATGGTGATGAAGATCGTGGTTACTATCATGAGCATGAGTGGCGCGGCTATGATCATGACCGTGGCTGGCATCGCGGGTGGGATCATGATCGCAGTGAACATCATGGTTGGCATGACGATGATGGCGAACGAGGATATGGTCGTTACTAGACTTCAAAGTTAAAGATCTTGTTTAAGCCGAATGAGACAAGTTCCTGTTAAGCTACATTCTCCACTCAATGTATTAATGGCATATTTTATATCTAAAAAGGAAGTTCTGATGAAGAAGATTATGATTCTAACCACCCTAGTGCTCTCTATGGCTGGGATTTCAATTGCACAAGCGGATGATCAATGGCAAGGTCAAGTTGATCAAAATAGTCACGGCGATCAACATGCAGATAATCGTGGTAACCCACAGGTACAGGGTCAGCGTACCGATGGCGACAACCATGGCAATCCACAGTGGCAAGGTCAGCGTGCCGATGATCATGGCGACAACCACGGTAATCCGCAATGGCAAGGTCAGCGTGCCGATGATCATGGCGACAACCATGGCAATCCACAGTGGCAAGGTCAGCGTGCCGATGATCATGGCGACAATCATGGTAATCCGCAGTGGCAGGGTCAGCATGGCGACGACCATGGCAATGCGCAGTGGCAAGACCATCGTGATGGTGATCATGGAGGAAATCAATGGCAGGGTCAGCGCTTCCACGCACCTCATGAGTATTCACGTCCACGTGGGTATCAAGAGCGTAGTTGGCAGGGTGGTGACCGCTTGCCGAGTTCGTATCGCAAACATCAATACTATGTTGATTACCGCCAGTATCA
>JASLFQ010000101.1 GCA_030150595.1 Aquirhabdus sp. | reverse complement strand
TGTAGGGGCGCCCCTTGTGGGTGCCCCTACATTATTTTTATTAAACAGGCACAAACTTCACCCATCCTTGCTGCTTCGTATCCCAATATTCTAGGTTCTCTAAATCAATCGCATCAAATTTAATCCAATCATCTTTACCTTGTTTCTCCGAAAATCCTGTACTGATCAACAGATCTTCTTCACGGATTTCCATAATCCAACCTTGCAGAACTCTGCCATCTTTCAAGTGGATGCGGTGCTGATTGCCCAGTTCGGCAAAATCGACAAGCTGTGAACCAATGTCCATAATTTATTCTCAATCATTCGCTAAATTTTAAGGTAAATAAGGGTTTTAACGTAAGTAAGGGTAAGGGTTCGTTGCGACTCGATTTGGATAAAGGTAAATACCGTAATGGAGATGATATGCAGTGGCATCACCTGTTTTCCCAACATAGCCTAAAATATCACCGACTTTAACCCTGTCACCCACTTTGAACGTTCCAAAGCGATCCATATGCGCATAATAATGTTGGCTTAGCGCATAGCTTAGTATGGTAATTGCATTTCCACCTGCACCACCAGTGCCGATTTTCATGACAATGCCGTCAGTCGCACTCAGGATTGGCGTGCCACGTGGTGCCATAATATCAATGCCTAGATGCACACGCCCATGACTCCGTGCATTTCCCCAAGTATCCGTCAATTGTTCAGGCGAAACACCTTCTACTGGAATCGGTAAATGTTTGGGTAATGGCGTTTGTTCTAACTGTTGATAATAAGGTGAATGTAAGTTACCTATTGGATGCGGCTTCTGTGTTGGACTGGATGTACAACCTGCGAGTAGCCCTAACATAATGACTAATATGTAACCACGTTGCGCGTGTAAAATCACCTTATATTGTTCCTTGCATGGTGGAAGTGTTTCTGCACATTTTCTACATACTTTTTGCACAATTTCTTCACATTTGAGAGTGGTAAAAACAATATCAATGCTTTGATTATGATACTGAGTAAAGCATAGCTGAAAGGCAGTTGATATTTCTGTAAATCAATGTAATCCAATAAGATTATTAGATTGACCGCTTGAAGTATTGCGTGTTAGGTGCACAAGTTAGGTTTCATGAAGATGTCGTCATGTGACACATTTATTACAGGGTTGGGTGATGTTTGTCATAAAAGTTTCATAAAGATAGCGTTTAATAGAACCCGTTCACATAATTTGTCATTTATACATTAGTTTGTTCCTTTTGAGGTCACGTCAATGCGTATCAATTCTTTAATGTTGTCGATCATGTTGTCTGCTGCAAGTGTTGGGACAGTTTACGCAGCGGATATTACAGGTGCAGGTTCTTCTTTTGCATTTCCTATTTTTGCAAAATGGGCTGATGCATACAAAGCAAAAACAGGTACAGGTTTGAACTACCAATCAATCGGTTCAGGCGCTGGTATTAAACAAATTTCAGAAAAAACAGTTGATTTCGGTGCATCTGACAAGCCATTGGCACCCGCCGATCTTGATGCAAAAGGCTTGATGCAGTTCCCAGCAACCATGGGTGGTATTGTGCCAGTTTTGAATCTTAAAGGTATTGCATCAGGTCAACTGAAATTGACTGGCGCACTCTTGGGTGACATTTATTTGGGTAAAATCAAGCAATGGAATGATCCAGCGCTGGTTGCACTGAACCCAAGCCTGAAAGATGTTGATGAAAACATCACTGTTGTGCGCCGTGCAGACGGTTCATGTACAACCTTCATTTTCACAAATTACTTGTCTAAAGTGAATGCTGAGTGGAAAACTAAAGTCGGTAGCGATACTGTTGTTCAATGGCCAGAAGGTGTTGCTGGTAAAGGTAATGCTGGCGTAGCGTCTTATGTGCAACGTATCAACGGTGCGATTGGTTATGTTGAATATGCATACGCAAAACAAAACAAATTGACCTACACACAATTGCAAAACCGTGATGGCGAATATGTTCTACCAGATGACAAAACATTCCAAGCAGCAGCTTCGTTTGCAGAATGGTCTAAAGCACCAGCGTTTGGTGAAGTGTTGACCAATGAGCCAGGCAAAACCAGCTGGCCAATCACTGGCGCAACGTTTGTTCTGTTGCAAAAGAAAGCTGACAAACCAGCATCAACCAAAGAAGTATTCAAATTCTTTGATTGGACTTTCAAAAACGGTGCACCACAAGCAGCACAGTTGGACTATGTTCCAATTCCAGCAAACGTAGCTAAGTTGATCGAAGCTTCTTGGAAAACTGATGTAAAAGAAACTGCAACTGGCAAGTCAATCTGGTAATTCGCCGTCAATCGGGGATTACTGGGTCTTATGTTATAATTTGAAATGAAAGAGTCATATATCCGTATGTGGCTCTTGTTTCATTCAA
Organism: Aquirhabdus sp.; assembly: GCA_030150595.1. Classification (GTDB taxonomy): domain Bacteria; phylum Pseudomonadota; class Gammaproteobacteria; order Pseudomonadales; family Moraxellaceae; genus Aquirhabdus. The sequence continues at coordinate 13,520 of JASLFQ010000101.1, read as the reverse complement.
AGTGATTATTTTCTTAAGCATAAATCTAAAAAGAAGAAGGTCAACGATAGGCGATTCGTGAGATTGCTTATAAACCGTCCATTAGATTTGCAACTCGGATTAGAAAGAAGATGATGATAAATTCACAGGTCGCATCAGCTGCGCGTATTTTACAGGTCGAAAATGGCCGTAATGCAAGATTTCGAGTGTTTGTGCTTGGAATCGCTTTATTGGTTTTGATCGTACTCGGTGCGATTATTCTGACGTTGGTTGATGGCTCGTTACCTGTATTTAAGCAATTAGGATTGAGCTTTTTTGTAGGCAAAGAGTGGGATCCTGTGACGGATCACTATAGTGTTTTGCCAGCGGTTTATGGCACGGTGGTGACTTCGTTTATTGCACTGATTTTGGCTGTGCCAGTGAGTTTCTTCATCGCATTTTTTCTCACTGAGTTATGCCCTTATCGTTTTCGGACATTCTTGAATTCGGTGATTGAGTTGCTTGCGGGTATTCCAAGTATTATCTATGGCATGTGGGGATTGTTTGTCCTTGCGCCGATTCTTTCCGATCATGTTCAACCTGCATTAACGACAATGTTTAGCCATGTTTGGTTGTTGAAAGATATTTTTTCAGGCCCGCCAATTGGGATTGGTTATTTACCTGCAGCATTGATTTTGGCCATTATGGTGACACCATTTATTACTGCTGTGATGCGTGAAGTCTTTGAAGTTGTTCCAAAAACATTGAAAGAAGGCGGTTATGGACTCGGTGCCAATCGCTGGGAAGTGATGTGGGATATCGTGTTGCCGCATACTAAGGTTGCATTGATGGGTGGCATTATGTTGGGTCTAGGTCGTGCACTCGGCGAGACTATGGCGGTAACCTTTATGATTGGTAATGTGAATAACATCAGTATCGGTCTGTTTGATTCAGGCAACAGTATTGCTTCGGTGATTGCGAATGAGTTTGCAGAAGCTAAAGACATGCACATGTCTGCACTGCTTGCACTCGGTCTCATTCTTTTTGTGATTGCATTTGTTGTGCTTGCGATTGCTCGCGTATTGACTCATCAGGTGAAAAAAGCATGACCACTTATACGATGACACCATTCTTTAGTTTTAAGAGAAAACTGAAAAACCGCGTGATTCTAACGCTCGCGACAGTGATTTCATTTCTCGGTATGGCTTTGCCATTTTGGATTCTTTTTACTGTGATTGAACGCGGTTTAGGATCCTTTAATTGGGCATTGATTACACAGATTACACCACCACCGCAAGCTGAAGGCGGTTTGCTGAATGCAATCGTGGGTAGCTTATTGATGGTTGGCGTAGCGATGGTGATTGCTGCACCAGTGGGTATTTTGACGGGTGTATATCTCGCGGAATATGGCCGTGAAGGCAAACTGGCTTCATTGATTCGTTTTGTGAATGACATTTTGCTTTCTGCACCATCCATCGTGATTGGCTTGTTCGTTTACATCATCATGGTTATTCCAATGCAGCACTTCTCTGGATGGGCTGGTGTGGTATCGCTGGCGATCATTGCGGTTCCTGTGATGGTACGAACCACAGAAAATATGCTGCTCTTGGTTCCTGATGTGATGCGTGAAGGCTCACTAGCACTTGGCTCTTCCAAGCGTCAGGCGATTCTCAAGATCTGTCTTCCTGCCGCAAAGAATGGGATTATCACAGGAATACTACTGGCGCTTGCGCGGATTAGTGGTGAAACCGCGCCGCTTCTATTTACAGCGTTGAACAGTCCGAACTATTCACTTGATCTGAACCAACCGATTGCCAACTTACCGAACACCATTTTCCAATTCGCCATGAGTGCGGATAGTGGTTGGATTAGTTTGGCTTGGGCTGGCGCGGCGCTGATTTCACTATATGTAGTGATTATTAATTTAGCTGCTCGCTTAGTTTTTGCTAGAAATAGTGTTGAGAAATAGCAAGTTAAACGAACATATAGGCTCATGTTGAGCTTTTGAAAGAACGAGCAGATGGATGTAAGTCGCTGCGGTTCTTAAGAGATAGTGGTTTGCTGATTTCCTATCGACAACTTATATGGGTAGTATTACGATGAACGAGATAACAACTGATAGGCACACCAAGATGACGACCAATACACAGCCTCAAGACACATCAACAAACGCTGCTGAAAGTACACGTGCTTCCTTCCGCACCAGCGTTTTGGATCATGAAACGAGTCGTATTTTGACCAGTTATACACCTGAAGAAATTGAGGTCGAAACCAAAAACCTCAATCTGTATTACGGCAAAAAACAGGCATTGTTCGATGTGAATCTCGTTGTTCCACGTAAGCGCGTCACGGCGTTTATTGGACCGTCTGGCTGTGGTAAATCGACATTATTGCGTACGTTTAATCGCATGAATGATTTGATTGAAGGCTGTCATATTGACGGGCAGATTGTTCTGAATAATCAGAATATTTTTGATCAAAGCGTTGATGTGACTAGCCTCCGTCGTCGTGTCGGTATGGTGTTTCAAAAAGCCAATCCATTCCCAAAATCAATCTATGAAAATGTGTGTTATGGCTTGCGTTTGCAAGGTATTAACAAGAAAAGCATTTTGGATGAAGTTGTTGAGAACTCATTGAAAGGTGCTGCACTTTGGGATGAGGTGAAAGATCGTCTGCATGATTCTGCGCTTGGTCTATCTGGTGGTCAGCAACAACGTCTGGTGATTGCACGTTCGATCGCGATTGAGCCTGAAGTATTGCTGCTTGATGAACCATGTTCGGCACTTGATCCAATTTCAACCTTAAAAGTTGAAGAACTCATTCATGAGCTAAAAGAACGTTTTACGATTCTGATTGTGACGCATAACATGCAGCAAGCGGCGCGTGTTTCTGACTACACCGCGTTTATGTATTTGGGTAAAGTTGTTGAACATACCGATACCAATACGTTGTTCACCAATCCAACTCAGAAACAAACTGAAGACTATATTACAGGTCGTTACGGTTAAGGTTTTTGCTTAACGATGGTTAGGCTGAACTTCGGAATAAAATTATTTTAGTACCGTATCGAGGGGAAATTGGTCATGGTCGCAACAAAAGAAGATTTTGGACATCACATTTCAAGTGTGTTTAATGAAGACTTGGGCAAAGTGCACGCCCAGTTTTTGGCAATGGGTGGTTTGGTTGAGTCACAAGTTGCAGACGCAATGCATGCGCTGCTGGATACTGATCCAGTATTGGCGACTAAAGTGCAGGCAACGGATACCAAAGTAAATGATATGGAGTCTGAAATTGACTCTAATTTGGTTCAGATTTTGGCACGTCGTCAACCTGCTGCCAGTGATTTGCGTATGGTCATTGCGATCAGTAAGGCAAACACTGACCTTGAACGCATCGGTGATGAAGCGGCAAAGATTGCACGTTTGGCACAAACTGCCAGTGAAGAAGGCGAGTCACCACGCGGTTATACCGAGACACGTCACATTGGTAATCAAGTGCGTTTGATGATTCGTGAAGCGTTGGATTCTTTTGCACGTTTGGATGTTGAAAAAGCATTACATGTATTGCAAGCCGATGCCGAAGTGGATCGTGAATATCAAACTGCGACACGTACACTGATGACATATATGATGGAAGATCCACGTTATATTAGTCGTATGATCAATGTCTTGTGGGTATTGCGCTCACTCGAACGTATTGGCGATCATTCGCGTAATATCGCAGAACAAGTGATTTATATGGTCAAGGGTGCTGATGTGCGCCATACCAGTTTTGATGAAGTCGAGAAGAAGGTTTTGAATAAATAATTTTTCAAAACTGAAATAAAAAATCCATTCTTCGTGTGAGCCGAGAATGGATTTTTTATTGGTAATCGCTATTACTCCTTCCCCTTCAAGGGGAAGGTCGGGATGGGGATGGTTCTGATTTTCTCACTAACATCAAAAGCACCCCCATCTAAATCTTCCCCCTCATGGGGAAGACTTCAAAGCGATGTTAAGCAGGCTTCCAGCCGACTGGACGTTCGTAATCTTGATTAGTCAGGAACTTGGTGCGTTGTTCATCAAGGAATACTTTAGATTCGGGTTGCATGACATTGAGGCGGTTTTCGTTAATCAATAATGTTTGATGTTGCATCCATTCTTGCCATGCTTTTTTTGATACGTTTTCAAAGATGTCTTGACCTTTTGCACCTGGAAATGGTGCGAAGTCTAAGCCTTCAAGCTCTTGTTGATATTTACGACAAAAAACAGTGCGCATGAGCTTTTCCTGATTTACTTTCTGGATGGTATTGAGGACGGCGATAAACCGATCAATAAGATGTGATGTCGATCATTTTAGTCTTTCATGCGATGAAGTGCTAGGTTAAGCTGGGCGAAAGACATGTTTAAGAGATTCCGATCATGGTGCATGTTCAAGCGAATTTTATAAGTAGGGATGACGATCATGGCAAGCTCAAGCGCTGACACAAGGCTAGATCCCCAAACACGCAATATGATTGCGGAATTGGTTGCGAAGCCGAGCGTGACCTGCACGAACGCGAAACAAGATCAATCCAATCTTCCTGTTATTGAATTACTGGCGACATGGTTTACCGACTATGGTTTTCGCTGTGAAATCATGCCTGTTGCCGAAGGAAAAGCGAATCTCATTGCGGTGTTGTCGAATGGCGCATCAGATTTGTCTGGCGGTTTAGTTCTAGCTGGTCATACCGACACGGTGCCTTATGATGGCGAGTTATGGGAAAGCGATCCATTCACCCTGACCGAGCGTGATGGCAATTTGTATGGGCTTGGCACTGCCGACATGAAAGGCTTTTTTGCTCTAATTTTGCAGGCGATGCGTGCATTACCGAATGCTAAATTCAAAGCTCCGCTGATTGTGATTGCGACGTGTGACGAAGAAACCTCGATGGCTGGTGCAAAAGCACTCGTGGAAGCAGCGAAAAGAGCAGGTATCAAAGGTCGTTTTGCCTTGATTGGTGAGCCAACGAATTTAAAGCCAGGGCGTCTGCATAAAGGCGTGATGCTAGAGCGAATTGTGATTACGGGTCATTCAGGTCATTCCAGTGATCCGAGTTTAGGCAGCAATGCCCTTGATGCGATGAATGAAGTGATGACGCGGTTGATTCGTTATCGCGAAGGTTTGAAAGCAATTCATCAGCCCATTTTTAAAATCCCTTATCCGACTTTGAATCTCGGTTGTATTCACGGTGGAGATAATCCGAATCGGATTTGTGGGTTATGTGAACTTCAATTTGATGTGCGTACTTTGCCTGGTATGAAAATGCAGGAAATCCGCGAGGAGATTCGTCAGTTGATCTCGGATATTGCGCCGAAGTTTGGCGTGGCGGTGTTGTATGAGCCAGCTTCGCCGGGTGCGCCATCCGCTGAAACGCCAGCAGATTCGCCATTTGTGCAGTATATCGAGCAGTTGACGGGTGATACGGCTGGTTCGCTGGCGTTTGGTACGGAAGCGCCTTATTTTCGTCAGTTAGGGATGGATACGGTGATTCTGGGGCCGGGTCGAATTGAGCAAGCGCATCAACCTGATGAATATATTCCGATTGCTAATATCGAGCCGATGGTTAGGTATTTGAAACAGTTGATTGAGTATTATTGTGTGATGGGTGAGGCTGGTTGAACCTAAAAAATCATTTTGCTTGAAGTTCACTGAGCGGAGTCGAAGTGAAGATCTTTGTGGTGACGAGAATGCCGCACATTTCGACTCCGCTCAATGAGCTATTATGGTTGTTTATTCACAACGATCTCATGTTCTTTTCCATCACCATTCCAAGCCACACTCACCACTTGCTCTTCCAACACAAAACTCTGATATCGCCACTCACCAAGCAATGGATGCGTGAGTGTGTCGTCAGCATTTTCAGTATTCAGCGTATTCAAATCCAGCCGAATGCCGAGACCATGCGCTTTTAAAACTGCCTCCTTGCGCGTCCAAGTCTTGAGCCATTGTTCGTGGGCTTTGGTCTGTGACAATTCTGGGTTTTGCCAAGCTCCCATTTCGTGTGAATCAAAGGTTCGCGCAGCCAAAGTTTGTTGCTGGCGTTTTTTGCTTTTATCTTCAATATCAAGGCCAAGTGGAATATTGTCTAAACTCCAAACCATTGCAAAGGCTTCTTGGCTATGTGAAATGTTAAAGCTAATTTTTTGATCCGCAAGATACGGTTTGCCGTGCGCTTCTTTTTCAAAGATGAGTTGTTCAGGCACAGCATTCAATGCTTGAGCGAGAAGTTCACGTCGCCAAGCGCGTGCTAATTGTTGATTTCGTCGCAATACTGGATGTCGTGCAATACCTTCCTCATCCACAGGCATCAATAACGCTAATAAGCGCAATTCTTCGGCAGGCGTAATTTCAGCAAAATGACGAACAACAAGATGGATGGTGGACATGGATTGTCATGTTGATTGAGTAAGGTGGGGATAATATACCGTTTTATGAGTGTGATAAGTCTATGGATTGCGATGTGAATGATGTGCGGCAAGGCTTTTTCCTGCTAACATCGGCATCTAGCATTGCACCCAAAATTAGAGCCGCGCCAGTCAAAAAGCATGGACTAATCTATTTACCTTTTATGTGCGTTCAGTTTGCAACAGGATTTTCCCATGTCAGATGATTTTCTATCCCCAGATACCATGACCGACAATTATGTTCATTGGTTCCGTAATTCTGCACCGTACATCAATGCACATCGAGGAAAAACCTTTGTCTTGATGTTTGGTGGCGAAGCGGTGAATCATGATAATTTTCGCAATATTATCCATGACATCGCGTTGCTGCACTCACTCGGAATTCAGTTGATTCTGGTACATGGCGCACGTCCGCAAATTGATGAAAACTTGATTGAATACGGCTTAGAAACGCCGATTCATGATGGCTTACGCGTGACAACTCGCGAAGCATTGCGTTGTGTGCTGGATGCGGTGGGTTCAATTCGTTTGGAAATTGAAGCGTTGTTGTCCATGGGTTTAGCAAATTCGCCAATGTATGGCGCGCGTATTGATGCTGTGTCGGGTAATTTTGTCACTGCACGTCCGTATGGCGTGCGTGATGGCGTAGATTTCCAACTGACGGGTGAAGTCCGTTCGGTGGATACTGAGGCGTTGCAAAAGAGCTTGGCTAATCGCAATATCATTGTGCTTGGCCCAACGGGTTATTCGACGACAGGCGAGGTGTTTAATCTACTTGCTGAAGAAGTGGCGGTTGAAACTGCGATTACGATTAAAGCTGATAAGCTGATTTTCTTAGGCGAGCATGAAGGCATTTCGGGCAAAGACAATCGTTTGCTGCGTGAGTTGATTCCAAACGAAGTTGATCAGTTCTTGCGTAATAAAAAACTTGATAGTGAAATTCTGCGTCATATGCATGGTTCGGCTGATGCGTGTCGTGGCGGCGTGCGTCGTGTGCATATTATTTCTTATGCGCGTGATGGCGCACTCTTACAAGAGTTGTTTACTCGTGATGGTTCGGGCACGCTGGTCAGTAATGATCCGTATGAAGAAATTCGCACCGCCGATATTGATGACGTCGTCGGCTTGATTGAGCTACTGCGTCCGCTTGAAGAAGAAGGGATTCTGGTTCGTCGTTCACGTGAACGTCTGGAAACTGAAATTGGTCAGTTTGCGGTGGTTGAACGCGACGGTATGATTGTGGGCTGTGCGGCACTTTATCCGATTCCTGCACAACCGAATGAGCCGCCAGCGGCTGAGATTGCCTGTGTGGCGATTCATCCGAGCTATCGTAAATCAAATCGTGGTGCAGAGTTGCTCGATTATCTGGAAGCTAAAGCACGCAATAAAGGCATTAAAAATCTGTATGTCCTAACCACGCGTACCGCGTTGTGGTTTATCGAGCAGGGCTTTGAACCGACGGAAGTGGATGATATGCCAGAAGCACGTCAGGCGATGTATAACTATCAGCGTAACTCGAAGGTGTTTGTGAAGCGATTGGGTTGATAATGCGGAAAGTATCGCTTTGAAGTCTTTCCCTGCGGGGAAAGATTTAGATAGGGGGGCTTTTGATTTTGCTGTGACAGCATAAAATCAAAAGCCCCCCTAACCTAGCCTTTCCCCTTAGGGAAAGGGACTCTGGGAATACTTTCATATGGTTTTGAAAGTTGAATTATGATGACGTCACAAAGAACAAATCGTGCAAGAAATTTGCGTAAAAATATGACAGATGCGGAACAAGCATTGTGGCAGAAAATTCGTTTCAATCAACTCGGTGTTAAATTTCGTAGACAGACTCCAATCGGTAGCTATTTTGTCGATTTTTATTGTCATGAATATGGCTTGGTCGTGGAGTTGGATGGTTCGCATCATCTTGATCAGGCGGAGTATGATGAACAAAGAACTTTGTATTTACAAAGTTTGGAGCTGCGTGTGATTCGGTTTTGGAATAATGATGTATTGCAGAATATTGAGGCTGTGCTTGAAGCTATCATGACAAGCATTGAAAGTGTTCCAAGGCTTTGAAGTCTTTCCCTGCGGGGAAAGATTTAGATAGGGGGGCTTTTGACGTTCATAAAATCAAAAATCCCCCTAACCTTTCCAGGGAAAGGGACTCTGGGAATGCTAACTTAACCCTGCAACAAACTCACATCCGCCACGCTCAAGAACAGCGCACGTAGACGTGTCAGTAAGCGCAAGCGATTCAAGCGTAATGCTGCATCATCTGCATTCACCATCACACTTTCAAAGAACGCATCAATTGGTGCGCGTAAAGCTGCAAGTTGCGACAACGCAGGCGTGTAGTCAGATTTTGCCAGCAATGGATGCACTTGTGGCTCAAGCGTTTCCAACGTCTCGTACAAAGCTTTTTCCGCGGGTTCAACGAGCAGGGCAGCATCGACTGCGCCAACGCTAACGGTTTCTTTCGCCAAAATATTCGCCACACGCTTATTCGCCGCTGCAAGTGCAGTCGCTTCAGGCAATGCGCGGAAATGTTGAACTGCACGAATACGTTGGTCGAAGTCGAGTGGTGATACTGGATTTAACGCTTGAACCGCCAGAATCACATCCACTGGCATTCCCTGATCTTCATACATTGCGCGATAACGGCTTTGCAAGAATGCATTCGCATCGGTCAATGTTTTCGCTGGGTTTTCAATTTTTGCGCCGTAGTTAGTCACTGCGTGCTCAACCAAATCAATGAGACTTAACGTCAAACGTTTCTCAATCAAAATCCGCAAAATACCAATCGCAACACGACGCAGACCAAACGGGTCTTTATTACCTGTCGGTGGTTGGTTGATACCGAAAATACCCGCTAACGTATCTAAACGATCAGCCAGCGCAATGCACACGCCAGTCAATGTTTGCGGCAAAACATCACCAGCAAATTTCGGTAAATATTGTTCACGAATCGCTTCGGATACATCCGAAGGCGCACCTTCAAGCGTGGCATAGTAGCTACCTGCAATACCTTGTAGTTCTGGAAACTCACCAACCATTTCTGATGCAAGATCGCATTTGGAGAGTTTCGCCGCTTGGACCGTATGTTCAACGTTTGCGCCAATCTGTGCAGCGATGTAGCTTGCCAATGCAGCAATGCGTTCAGTTTTATCCCAAATTGTACCGAGTTGTGCTTGGAATACGCGATTCGCCAATTTCTCTTGACGAGAAGCAAGTGGTTGTTTCTGATCTTGTTTAAAGAAAAACTCAGCGTCGGTGAGGCGTGGACGAACCACTTTTTCGTTACCTAAAATGATCTGCGCTGGGTCTTTGCTTTCGATATTCGATACGGTAATGAAATACGGTTGCAGCTTGTCATTCGCATCGACTAAACAGAAATATTTCTGGTTGTCTTGCATGGTTGAGATCAAGGCTTCTTGTGGCACATGCAGGAAGCGGGATTCAAAAGTCGCACGCAGCGCGACAGGCCATTCAACTAGACTGGTGACTTCATCACGTAAGTCTGCTGGCACAAGTGCGCGCGCATTGACTTCGGTTGCGAGTTTTTCAACTTGTCCATCAATCAACTGTTGACGCTCATCAAAGTCTGCAACGACATAAGCGGCACGTAGAGCAGAGAGATAGTCAGTCGCAGTTTTCAGCTCAATCGCAGCAGGTGCGTGGAAGCGATGACCATAGGTCAAGTTGCCACTGACGAAATCTTGAATCGTTGCAGGAATGATTTGTGCGTCTTTCATCAAGACCACCCACTGCACTGGACGCACGAATTCTGTACGGCTTGCCGCTGAACGCATACGTTTTGCGATTGGCAATGCATTGAGTGATTCTTGCAAAAGGCTTGGCAATAGGTCATCAAGCGATTGACCTGTGACGGTCTTGCGATGAACGAGCCAATCGCCTTTGTCAGTTGGAATGCGAATCAAGTCAGCAACTTCAACACCAGCACCTTTGGCAAAACCAATCGCAGCAGGCGTCGGTGTTCCGTCAGGCTTAAATGCGCCAGCAACCGCAGGACCACGACGTTCTTCGACGCGATCAGGTTGATGACCTGCAATCCCCTCAATCAAAATCGCAAGGCGACGCGGTGCAGCGTAAGCGTTGATCTTTGCATATGGCAAACCAGCGCTGGCGAGGCGAGTGGTGACTTCTGAGAGCAATGCGTCACGCAAAGTTTTTAAGCTTTTTGGCGGGAGCTCTTCACAGCCTAATTCAAATAATACGGTGTGTAGGCTCATTTCGACTTCTCCGCTTTTTCTGCATCTTTATCCAGTTGTGCTTTTTCAGCAGCCATCTTTGCCAATACTTCATCACGCAATGCAGGCTCCGCCATTGGGAAACCGAGTTTCGCGCGTGAGTCGACATAGCTCTGGGCAATCGCGCGTGCGAGTCCGCGAACACGCAAGATATAACGCTGACGTTCAGTGACCGAAATCGCGCCGCGTGCATCGAGCAAGTTAAAAGTATGCGACGCTTTAATCACCATTTCATACGCTGGTAATGGCAATTCTGCAGCCATTAAACGGTTCGATTCACTTTCATAGAAATCAAACAGTTCAAACATTTTTTCGACATTGGCGTGTTCAAAGTTATAGGTCGATTGTTCTACTTCGTTTTGATGGAAGACGTCGCCATAAGTGACCGTGCCAAACTGACCACGTGTCCACACCAAGTCATAAACCGAATCAACACCTTGCAAATACATTGCTAAACGCTCAAGTCCGTAGGTGATTTCACCGGTGACTGGGTAGCATTCTAAGCCGCCAACTTGTTGAAAGTAGGTGAATTGAGTGACTTCCATACCGTTCAACCAGACTTCCCAACCTAAGCCCCACGCACCCAGCGTTGGTGACTCCCAGTTGTCTTCGACGAAGCGAATATCATGAGTCAGCGTGTCGATGCCGATGGCTTTCAACGAGTCGAGATAAAGCTGTTGGATATTGGCTGGATTTGGCTTCAGCACGACTTGGAATTGATAGTAATGCTGCAAGCGGTTTGGGTTTTCGCCATAACGACCGTCTTTTGGACGGCGTGAAGGTTGCACGTATGCGGCATTCCACGTTTCAGGGCCAAGCGCGCGGAGGAACGTTGCAGTATGAAAAGTTCCTGCGCCCATTTCGAGATCATAAGGCTGGAGTAAGACACAGCCTTGATTTGCCCAGTAATTTTGCAGGGCAAGAATGAGTTCTTGAAAGGTGAGATTAGAGATGGCCTGATTTGTGTTTGGGCTTTTTTGAGTGGTCGTGGCGGTGCTCATGGCAATCCATGCGAAAAGTGAAAAAATTGGTGGGTAGTATAGTGAGTTTTGAGGGGATTTTCACGAGGTGAATGTTGGAGGGTGGACTAAATTTGGTTGGGCTGATTTTTTACAAATTGCTTTTTACTTAGCCATTCATTACAAAGTTTAATTAGTAATGAAGTTATATGAGATATTGCCGCCACAGCTTCAATACGAAATTCCTCTGGGATATGATTTTGACTAGGTCCGAGCGTAATTCGAAATTCGCCATTATTTTTGGATTCTGAAAAAAGCCCAAACATATGTTTATTTGATAAGTGTATGAAGCCTGAGCCTGATTCATATACATTAGTTATCCAAGGTTCATTTGCAGCAACAATTTCGACTAGATATGCATCTCTCATCTTGTTCCCGTTTTTATCTTTGATTTTGCTGATATGAATGCCATTCAAGATCTGTTCAGCTAATCCATTAGGGTCTGCAACTAATTTTGTTGCAGACAAACGTAAAACACTATCTAGCTGCATCCGAACAAAGGGAATCGCAGCGAAATAATTTCTACTTTCGAGTAGGGAGATAAAGCCGTTAATACTGCTATGTGATCTATTTAGTGCTGCAAGATATAGGAAATCTAGAGAGTAAAAATTTCCACCATCAGCCTTCATAATGCACATGGCAAGGTTTCTTTGTTCTTCATCAAGTTTATGTAAATTTGTTAGGAGCTCTTGGATATTACTCATTAAAAATCCTAAAAATAAGCTTGCGTAGGATGGGTTTCAACCCATCATTAGGCATTCAAATTTACACCACCATACCAATTCGGTGATTATTTTTTTTGATTTTTTGAAATTATTAGTACGAGTCTGATAATTAGTGAATATCAGGTGTCGTTATGGGTTAAAACCCATCCTACACTTTTACCCTTCAATAATGCGAATCAGATGCGAATTTTAAAAGAATAATAGATATTGTACCCTGCTTAAAAATCGACACTTGTCGAAAATAACCATTGTCAGAATGTACCTGCACTTATACCGCATGAAGACCGGCAGTATTCATGTGACACGAGATGATGGTTAAATTACTTAAGGCGATATAGCTCATGTCCGAAAAACTAATTCTCAACTGCGAACGTGTTGCCATTGCCTTGTGCGTGATCAATGGCTTGGCTTTGTTGAGTGCATTTGTACTTCCCACGATTGATCCTGGTGTGCTGGGAGTTGCAGCGTTTGCCTTGACATCAGTCGTGCTGTGTATCGTGCATGCAGCCGCAACCAAAGGCTGGAAAAAGGCCTTGGTTTTTACCGCGATATCCTTTGCGATTTCTTGGTTTGTTGAATTTATTGGTTGTAACTACGGTTGGTGGTTCGGCGATTATAGCTATACCAAAGTGCTGGGCTTTGCAGTCGGTAATGTACCTTTGCTGGTCGTCTGTTCATGGGAAGCGTTGATTTATCCATCACTACTCCTTGTGGATAGTGTGATGGGCAAACAGCGTAGCAATCCCACCAAAGGACAAGCTCTCGCTAGAATTGCGATCGCATCTCTCGCAACCGCATGGGTCACGACGGTTTGGGATCTGATGGGCGATCCGTTAGCTGTTCATCTGAACTGGTGGAATTGGCATTTTGGCGGTGCATATATGCATGATTTGGCAGGCGGTGTGCCATTTAGCAATATGTGGGGGTGGGCAGGCGCGGTCTTTATTATCAGTGTCTTATATCGTTGGTTATACCCGACTAATCCTGCGCAAGTGACATCAACTCGGTCACCGTTATTGTTTGCAGTGTCACTTTATACTGCGTGGTTCTGTTCGGCAGCGTATAGCCTCATTCATAATGGCTTGTTTGAACCGCTATTTATTGGCGTCTACAGCATGGGGATGGTGATCGTATTTT
>JASLFQ010000002.1 GCA_030150595.1 Aquirhabdus sp. | reverse complement strand
GATTGGAGCACTGTTGGCGCTACTCGTGGGTGGAGCTGATTTGAGCGTGATTGCTATTATTGGGATTATCTTGCTCATCGGTATTGTGAAGAAAAACGCGATTATGATGATTGACTTTGCGGTCGAGGCGGAGCGAAACGAAGGTAAGACGCCGCGTGAAGCAATTTATCAGGCGTGTTTACTTCGTTTTCGTCCGATCTTGATGACTACGATGGCAGCATTGCTCGGGGCATTACCACTGATGGTGGGCACGGGCGTGGGTTCTGAGTTGCGTCACCCACTTGGTATTACTATGGTAGGTGGATTGTTAGTGAGCCAAGTGCTCACGCTATTCACGACACCCGTGATCTATCTGACTTTTGAACGTGCACGATTACGTGTAGTGGCATGGCGTGAAAGACGATATGGCAAACCAGCTGATGGACATTCAGGCGGTTCATCGTCATGAGTTTTTCCTCTATTTTTATCAAGCGCTCAGTGGCTACAACGCTGCTGAGTGTTGGAATTGCGCTGTCAGGAATTGTTGCATTTAATTTATTACCTGTTTCGCCATTACCACAGGTCGATTTTCCAACGATTTCTGTACAGGCATCTCTGCCTGGTGCATCGCCCGAGACGATGGCGGCAACAGTTGCAACGCCACTTGAACGTTCGCTTGGGCGTATTGCGGGCATCACAGAAATGACGTCGAGCAGTTCACTCGGTTCAACACGTGTGACGCTTCAATTTGATTTAAGTCGAGATATTGATGGCGCGGCTCGCGATGTTCAAGCGGCGATTAATGCGGCACGTGGCATATTGCCGACGATGCCGAGTAATCCAACGTATCGGAAAGTGAATCCAGCGGATTCACCAGTGATGATTTTGGCGTTGACGTCCAAGACGCTCAGCCAAGGTCAAATCTATGATGCCGCCTCGTCAATCTTAGCGCAGAAAATCTCGCAAGTGGCTGGGGTTGGGCAAGTCTCTGTGGGTGGTGGCTCATTGCCTGGTGTACGTATCGATCTGAATCCGACGGCACTCAGTAAATACGGCATCGCGCTTGAGACAGTTCGTACTGTACTGAGTTCTGCAAATGCCAATCAACCCAAAGGCATGCTTGAAGCAGGCTGTAAGCATTGGCAAATTTATGCCAATGACCAAGCAAAAACTGCAAATGAATTCATGCCACTCATTGTCAGTTATAACAATGGTAATGCTGTTCGTTTATCCGATATTGCGAATGTCACCGATTCTGTCGTCAATATTCGTAATGCGGGGATGTCTGAAGGTAAACCAGCCGTACTCGTCATTATCTTTAGGCAACCTGGTGCCAATATCATTGATACCGTTGATCGTGTTCGTGCGCTACTGCCGACCATGCAGGCATCGATTCCTGCTGCGATCAATGTGGATATTGCCAGTGATCGTACACCAACCATTCGAGCGTCGCTTTTGAGTGTTGAAGAAACACTGGTGATCTCTGTGGGTTTGGTCATCATGGTCGTGTTTCTTTTTCTGCGTAATGGACGAGCGACCCTCATCCCTAGTGTAGCTGTGCCCCTGTCTTTGTTGGGTACATTCACGATAATGTATTTTTGTGGTTTTAGCCTGAATAATTTGTCGCTCATGGCATTGACTGTTGCGACAGGTTTTGTGGTCGATGACGCGATTGTGGTGTTAGAGAATATTTCACGTCATATTGAAGACGGCATGTCTCCCATGGATGCCTCCTTGCAAGGTGCGCGCGAAGTTGGGTTTACTGTGATTTCGATGAGTTTGTCATTGATTGCAGTGTTTATCCCAATTCTGATGATGGGTGGGATTGTTGGGCGATTATTTCGCGAATTTGCTGTGACGCTTTCGGTGGCAATTTTGGTTTCATTACTGATTTCACTAACATTAACGCCGATGATGTGTTCAAGGCTGTTGCGTCCAGTCGTAGATCCAGCAACTCGCGGGCGTTTCTTTCAGGCGAGTGAACGATTCTTTAATGACATGCTGGATGGTTATCGCAAATCGCTGGCTTGGGTATTACTTCATTGGGGGCTGATGTTGGTGGTGTTGGTGATTACCATTGGGTTGAATATATACCTGTATATCATCATCCCTAAAGGTTTTTTTCCACAACAAGATACAGGCATGTTGATGGGGCAGATTCAGGCTGACCAGAGCATTTCCTTTCAGGCAATGCGGCAAAAGCTGACTGACTTCATGTTAATTGTTAAAAAAGATCCTGAAGTGGCTACGGTGGTAGGTTTTACAGGTGGTGGTCAGGTGAATAGCGGCAACATGTTTATTACGCTTAAACCTGTTTCAGAGCGCACGGATAATGCAGATGCTGTCATTGCCCGATTACGCAAGAAACTGGCGCGTGAACCAGGTGCAACCTTGTTTTTGCAATCTGTTCAGGATATTCGCGTTGGAGGGCGTCCAAGCCAAGCGCAATATCAATATACCTTGCAAGGCGACGATTTGGCGACTTTGAACCAATGGTCACCTAAAATCCTCGCTGCAATGGCTAAATCCTCAGTGTTGACTGATGTGAATACCGATCAACAGAGCAAAGGTTTACAAACGACTTTGGTGATCAATCGGAACGATTTGGCTCGCTTAGGTCTCACAGTGCAACAACTTGATGACACGTTAAATGATGCCTTCGGTCAGCGGCAGGTATCGACCATTTATATGCCACTGAATCAGTATCATGCGGTGATGGAAGTTGCGCCGCAATATTGGCAAAGTCCAGAAGCGCTTAAGTCTATCTACTTGATTTCATCATCAGGCAAGCTTATTCCGTTGGCAGCGGTTGCACACTACGCCCCGACATTTGCTTCACTTGGCGTTAATCACCAAGGACAGTTTGTCGCAACGACGATTTCATTTAATTTACCTGCAGGTAAATCCTTATCGGATGCAACGACAGAAATTGATAATACGATGGCGAAGCTCGGTGTGCCGAACTCGATTCATGGCAGTTTTCAAGGCAATGCTAAGGCATTCCAAGATTCACTCAGTTCAGAACCTTTCTTGATTCTGATGGCATTATTGACTATGTATATCGTGCTTGGTGTGTTGTACGAAAGCTATATTCACCCCATTACGATTTTATCGACGCTGCCTTCCGCAGGTATCGGTGCGCTGCTGGCATTGATGTTGTTTAATACCGAGTTCAGTATTATTGCGTTGATCGCGGTGTTGCTCCTGATTGGGATTGTGAAGAAAAACGCGATCATGATGATTGATTTTGCTTTGCAGGCTCAGCGAAGCCAGAATTTGACTGCGCGTGAAGCGATTTATCAAGCCTGCCAATTGCGTTTTCGTCCGATTATGATGACCACTATGGCCGCGTTGCTTGGTGCTGTTCCGTTGGCTTTAGGTCATGGCGACGGTGCAGAAATGCGTCAACCGCTCGGTATTGCGATTGTGGGTGGTTTGATCGTGAGTCAGTTGTTGACGCTTTACACGACACCAATCGTCTTTATTGGGATGGATTCTATTCGTCGGAGTATGTTGCGTTTGCGCGGACGGGCGGATTCAACTGCTGAAGTTGTCTAAAAGTACCATTTCGATTGGCTGAAAATATTACGACAATGAGATTTAACGCAACATTGGCATTTTCAGTTATTGTTATCTTCTGTTGAGATTATTATGGTGCTTGGCGGCACCATCTTTTTTTATGTTAGATTTAGCTTAACCATCGAAACGCGCAAAACGCGATAAGGATTCTTGACGATGACATCCAATAGCACTCATTCCGACAGTCATACTTCTGTGTTACATGAAACACGATCATTTCCCCCAGTTCCTGATTTTTTAGCCAATACCGAAGTGAATGCTGAAACTTTCGCTCAACTGAATCGCGAAGCTGCACTCGATCTAGATGCATTTTGGTGTAAACGTGCGCGTGATTTGCTTACATGGGAAAAGCCATTTAGCAAAGGTTTAGATGAAAGTAATGCGCCATTTTTTCAATGGTTTGCCGATGGTACGCTGAACGTTTCGTATAATTGTATTGATCGTCATTTAGCAACACATGCCAATAAAACTGCACTGATTGCAGAGGCGGATGATGGTACGGTTGAACATATTAGCTATCAACAACTGTATGAGCGTGTCTGTCGTCTGGCCAATGGTCTGAAATCACTTGGTGTCACAGCGGGTGATCGCGTTGTCATTTATATGCCAATGGTTGCGAATGCAGTGATTGCAATGCAAGCCTGTGCGCGTCTGGGTGCGATTCACTCAGTTGTGTTTGGCGGTTTTTCATCAAAGAGCGTTGCAGAGCGGATCATTGATGCAGAAGCGAAAGTCGTCATCACATCAAACGTTGGTTATCGCGGCGGCAAAGTCGTCGAATTGAAAAAAACCGTTGATGAAGCGCTTGAGCAAACAGGTAGTTTGATTGAACACGTTGTGGTTTTTGCACGTGATAAATCCGACACTAACATGAAAGTTGGTCGTGACATTTGGTGGCATGACCTAACAGCAAAACAAGATGCCGATTGCCAGCCAGCGTGGGTTTCTGCGGAACATCCGCTGTTTATTTTGTACACATCAGGTTCAACAGGTAAACCAAAAGGCGTACAGCATTCAACAGGCGGTTATCTGCTTGGCGCATTGCAAAGCTATCTGTGGACTTTCGATTCGACACGCGATAGCGGAACGGATAGCACACATCCAAAAGCGAATGACGTGTTCTGGTGTACAGCGGACGTGGGCTGGATCACTGGACACAGCTATGTGGCATACGCGCCATTGGCAGCTGGTGCGACGCAAGTGATCTTTGAAGGTATCCCAACCTATCCAGATGCGTCACGTTTCTGGCAAATGATTGAAAAGCACAAAGTCTCTATTTTCTATACCGCGCCGACAGCGATTCGTTCGTTGATTAAACTCGGCGGCGATTTACCGAAGCAATATGACTTGTCATCCTTGCGTTTGCTGGGTAGTGTGGGCGAGCCAATCAATCCTGAAGCATGGATTTGGTATTACAACGTGGTTGGCGGCGGTCGTTGCCCAATCGTGGATACTTGGTGGCAGACTGAAACTGGTACTCACATGCTGACGCCACTTCCGGGTGCGATTGCTGGAAAACCAGGTTCATGTTCACAACCACTACCAGGTTTGTCGATCAGCATCGTGGATGAAACCATGCAGCCTGCTGCAGCGCGCGAATCAGGTACGTTGGTTATCGAACGTCCATTTCCATCAATGGTTCGTACTCTATGGCGCGATCCAGAACGCTTTAAAACGGCATATTTCCCAGAAGAATTTGGCGGTCGCTATGTCGCGGGTGACAGCGCGATGCGCGACGAAGACGGTTACTTCTGGATTCTCGGTCGTATTGATGACGTTTTGAATGTGTCTGGTCATCGCTTGGGCACGATGGAAATTGAGTCGGCATTGGTCGCAAGTCCATTAGTTGCTGAAGCGGCTGTGGTTGGTCGTCCTGATGCGTTGACAGGTGAGGCGGTTGTGGCTTTTGTGACATTGAAAGGCGCACGTCCAACTGGCGATGATGCCGTGGAAATGATTAAAGTGCTGAAAGCGTTCGTCGCTAAAGAAATTGGTGCGATTGCACGCCCTGCGGAAATTCGTTTTGCTGATGCATTGCCTAAGACGCGTAGCGGTAAGATTATGCGCCGTTTGCTGCGTTCGATTGCGCGCGGTGATGCGATCACTTCGGATATTTCCACTCTGGAAAATCCAGCGATTATTCAGCAGTTGCAAGAAAGCTAAGTTATTTTTCGCTTAATGGCTTGATGTAATATAGGCAGCCAATCTTCGGATTGGCTGTTTTGTTTTTTATGTTTGCATTCAGGGATGGGAAATGAAAAGAGTTGCTTTATTAACGTCTATATCACTATTGGTTCTAGGTTGTACAACGACTCATCCAAGTGTTGAGCCAAAGAATAATATTGAACAAATCAATACGATTGAGATCGTAAAACCGATTTGTAGCTCTCCGCAAGACATTAAATATCGTGTTTTTCATAGCATGTACGCAGACCAACAGTCTGCCGAAGTTGCCTATGCAAAAATCATCGCGAATGCTTCTGAGCCGCAGTTTTTTCAGTTGATGGCTGTCGCAAGAAAAGAGAGTATTGATACTGATTCACGAGATCGTGGCGGTGATTTGGGCTACATCAAGATTGCGAGTTTTGATAAAAGCTTTGGAACGGCTGTTTCGCATTTACCGTTGAAAAAGTTG
>JASLFQ010000308.1 GCA_030150595.1 Aquirhabdus sp. | reverse complement strand
GTTTGATTCTGGCGGCGATTCTAATTCCCCTTCAAATCTTTGCTGGTGACCAACACGGTCTCAACACGCTGGAACATCAACCTGAAAAAATCGCGGCGATTGAAGCGGTTTGGCATACCGAAGTGGGTGCGCCGCTGGTTGGGTTTGCGATTCCAAATCCAACAACACAAAGCAATGACTACGCCATTGAAGTCCCACATGGTGCGTCGCTGATTCTCCTTCATGAATTCAACGGCACATTGCGTGGTCTCAATGAGTTTCCTATTCATCCACCTGTTGCACCACTGTTCTTTGGTTTCCGCATCATGGTCGGCATTGCCATGCTGATGTTAGCAGTCAGTTGGTTCGGCGTTTATCAATTACGTAAAGTGAAAGGTAATGTCCACGCGTTACCAAGCTATTTACTGTGGACACTGGCGGGCATGACCTTTATCGGTTGGTTTGGAACATTGGCAGGCTGGTATGTCACTGAAATTGGTCGCCAACCGTGGATCGTCCATGGACTGATTAAACTCAGTGAAATTGTGACTCATACGCCACCTGCGAATATTGAATTCACCTTAACAATGTACGTCGTGGTGTATCTGTTCTTAATTGTTTCCTATGTCAGTGTGCTCAAGTATATGGCTGAACATCCTGCAAAGACTGAAACAGAACCCGCGCCAACATCTGGTGCAGCCGTTGCGATTATTGCTGATGAAGGCTTAGACAACGCATCGGCTCAGACATCATCAGGAGAACAGAAATGACTTGGGCACAAATCGTTCCACTGATTTTTATGGGCTTGTTGGGTTTTGCGTTGTTCGTCTATGTCGTGCTGGATGGCTTTGACCTTGGCGTTGGTATGCTCATGCATCGTGCAAATACCGAAGAGCGCAACACCATGGTTGCCTCAATTGGGCCATTTTGGGATGCGAATGAAACGTGGTTGGTGCTCGGTATTGGTATTTTGCTCGTCGCCTTCCCGAAAGCAAACAGTATTATTCTCGGTAATTTATATATCCCTGTGGCATTTATGCTAGTGGGATTGATTCTACGTGGTGTGGCTTTTGACTTTCGAGTCAAAGCACGGCTAGAACATCAGCTCGGCTGGAACTATGCGTTTATTTTTGGCTCATCGGTCGCATCTGCTACACAAGGCTGGATGCTCGGTCGCTATATCACAGGTTTTGCTGAAGGTTGGCAATTTACGCTATTTGCGTTTGCTATTGCGCTCGCCGTTCCTGCGACCTACACCTTACTCGGTGCATGTTGGCTACTCATCAAAACTGAAGGCGAGCTTCAAAGCAAAGCAAGGCGTTGGGCAAAAATGGCATGGGTGCCTGTTGTCATTGGCATGATCTTGATCTCATTGGCAACCCCTTGGGTCAGTTTAGTGGTCAGAGATCGCTGGTTTGCCCTTCCTCAAATTATCGGTTTATTGCCGATTCCTTTAGCGACTGGCGCTGCACTGATTGCCCTACGCTGGGTACTCAATACATCTCGTGTCCAAAAAGATCTCTGTTGGTTGCCCTTTGTATTATTAGTGGGATCTCTGGTCATGGGTGCATTAGGACTTGCCTATAGTCTTTATCCCTATGCTGTTATTGGACAAATGACTGTTTGGCAAGCAGCAAGCTCGACGGAAGCACTAAATGTGATTCTGATTGGTGCTGTCGTCGCGATTCCTGCGATCTTTATGTACACCATCTTTGCATTCTGGGTATTCCGAGGCAAAGTGAGGGAACTAACCTACGGATAGACTGTACTAGAAACCATAATGCGGAAGCTAAGTTGCTTAGCTTCCGTATTGATGTGAAAAACGCGTACACAACTCAAAAATATAAGCTGCAATTGACTATGCAGCAGCCCTCACCCAATTACCTAACTTACGGATCGACTTCGTGCCTTCGGGAATAAAAGGCGCGAAAAGCGGCCACGCATGCCACAAACCATGCCCCACTTCCAACGTCACATCGACGCCTGCTGCACGCGCTTGATTTACAAAAATACGGCTGTCATCCTCAAAAATCTCGGTATCAGCGACCATCACATAAATCGGTGGCAACCCCATCGAATCACCCAATAATGGTGACATCAACGGGTTAGTTCGCGACTCTTCTCCCGCATAGTGCTGCGCACAGCCCTTCTCGGTTGTGTAATGTCGAGCAATCACATCGCGTGAATCATTACGAATATAGCTATCACTTGCCATACGGATATCCAGCCACGCTGACAGCAAAAATAACTGATCAGGTAATTTCACCTCGCGTTCACGTAGCAGATAACACAACGCAAGAGAAAGTCCACCACCTGCTGACTCACCGCCAAGAAGAGCCATTTTTCCTGAATGTTTCTCTAGAAACTCAACCCAAACATCAGCGGCATCATGCAGTCCTGCTGGAAATGGATGCTCAGGCGCAAGTCGGTAATCTGGAACCCAGACTTCGCAATTCAGCTCCAATGCCAAACGCACAGTAAAGGCACGATGTGTCTCAGGACTGCCCGCCACGTAGCCACCGCCATGCAGATACATCAGTGCACGCGTATTATTGCTACCCATTTGAGGACGAATCACCTCCACAGAAACTGAACCCACCTTCATCGAAGTAATCATTACACCTTTTGGCACAGGCATATAGCTCAAACCTTTGGCCACCGCACGCCTGACAGACGAAGGTTTCGGCTCGCGTTGTGGCGCTTTTTTAAGTTGCCGAGCCATGGCATAACGGGCAATTCTGGCTTGAATACTAAGCATATATAGATCTCGTTAAACAAATAAAAACGCTTTTAAATGGGAGGCGTTGGGGATACATTTCACTAGGGAGTTTTGGCACAAGCTTGCGTAGCATCCGTTTTCCAATTTATTCATCGATGAATTTGATGAAGCAACCATCTACTCCACAATCAATATCACGCTTCGCCAGACCTTACTACA
>JASLFQ010000307.1 GCA_030150595.1 Aquirhabdus sp. | reverse complement strand
AAAGAAAAACGATCCAGCTTTTTTATTAATTAGTAATGTGTGTTTACCAGTCCAACCTAGTCCGCTACGCTCCGCCAAAGGCTTTTCTAAAATAGGTGCGGAGTCAGCAAATGGTCGCCATTGAAACTCACCAATTTGTTGTTCAATGCGTAAAGCCAGTTGCTTGAGCTTTCCGCGCACGACTTTATGATAATCACGCCCACGTGCGTAACGTGAGACGATGGCTTGGTTGGGTTCATCGGGAACATAGCGATGAGGAGGAGGTTCGACCAAGTAATTCATGTGCACACAAATGACGCTTTTTGTGCCTGCAACGAGCAAACTGGCATCACCGCGTTTTTCAATATTGTCTGCCAGATAATGCATGTCCCCAGCAAAACCATCAGCAAGAAATTGTTTTAAATAGGGCAGTTGTTCTTCGATATTGGGTGAGGTCACACCAAGTCTTGCAAAACCGAGAGCCTGCGCTTCAGCCTGAATCCACGCTTTGAGTGCGGCAGGATTTTCTCGCAGTAATGGTTGTAGAGGTGGTTTTGACTTGGTCATGTGTCGATCATATGTGGGAGAAGCGATTGCGTAGTATTTGCGTATTATAACTTAACCTGGTAGTCGCCAACGACCGCGTCCGCGTGACATACCAGTGCTTTGCAGCATGAGCATTTTATTGTTACTTGTTGCGGCATGAGCATGGCAAATTGCACAGGCCAATGCATCGGCGGCATCGGCTTGTGGCGTAATGCTTAAATTTAACAGTCGCGTAACCATCATTTGCACTTGTTCTTTTTCCGCCGCGCCGTAACCCACGACTGAGAGCTTAATTTGACGTGCGGTGTATTCAGCTACAGAGAGATTTTTAACAACAACAGCAGTCATTGCAGCACCGCGGGCTTGTCCAAGTTTGAGAGCAGAGTCAGGGTTATTCGACATAAACACTTGTTCGATCGCCGCTTCAGTCGGTTGATAGAAATCAACAATACTACTAATGCCTTCAAAAATACGTTTTAGACGTTCAGGCATGGTTGGCGTTTCGGTACGAATTGTCCCAGCATCGACAAAGATAAGCTTGCTGCCTTCTTTGCGAATGATGCCATAGCCCGTCAATCTGGAGCCTGGATCAATGCCGATTATCAATGACATACACATTGCCTAGTGAAATTTAGAAATTAGCCCATATATTGACATAATCGATCAGTTAAATCACAAGTCATTATGTGGCAGTGATTGATTTGGTCGGAGAGGATTTTTCTGTAGTTCGTTATTTAAGCGCGTTTCAGTTAGGAACATGATGATGAGTAAATTATTCTTCGGGTTGATGTTATTGCCGCCTGTTGAGATTTTTTTATGGGTGATGGCATCGCATTACGTCAGCGGTTGGTGGATTTTTTTGTGGACTGTTGCTGCGTTTTTTATCGGGATGTCTTTGCTTGTTAGTAGCTTCCGTTTGCTGCCAAGAATGCATGGTGCACAGGGCGTGCAGGCATTTCAGCTCAATTCAAATTCACCAGAACTTGGTGCCGCGCTGACGCGTGCGTTAGCAGGATTATTATTTGTGCTTCCTGGGTTATTGACGGATGCCTTGGCGATCCTTTTGTTACTTCCGCCTGTGCAATTCATTGTGCGAAAAATGGTCATACGTTTCTTTTTAAAGCGTCAAGAGGCGATGATGGCTCAAATGCAACAATATGGATTTACACCCGATGGCTTTACGTCAAGCGGTTTTGCATCTGATGGTTTTACGCGGGGTACTACTGTTGAAGGTGAAGCGCGTGTGGTTGAACCGATGCCGTCGAAGCGTATCGAACTTGGACTGCCCGCAAACGATGATTAGCGGGCAGTACTATTTTTCCAAGAGTTTTGAATAACGATTACGCTTCTGGTTTAAAGATCAGAATCGTTTTACCGCTAGTTTTGATCGTATGTTGGTCTTCTAGCGTTTTGAGGACGCGACCAACCATCTCGCGGGAACAACCGACAAGCTTACCGATTTCTTGGCGCGTGATATGGATTTGCGTGCCATTCGGTCTAGGGACTGCATCTGGTTGAGTCGATAAATCTAATAAACAGCGTGCGATACGACCCGTCACGTCTAATACTGTCAGGTCGGTGACTTTACGCGTCGTTTCTTTCAGGCGGAAAGAAAGTTGTGAACACAAATCAAACAACAATTCTGGATATGCTCTGCTAAATGCGAGGAATTGTTCGTAGTTGATTTCGATAATGTTTGAACGAACACGAGTACGAACCAATGCTGTGCGCAGCGGTTGGTTTTCAAAAAGACCCATTTCACCAAAAAAAGAACCATCATTGAGATAGGCTAAGACGATGTCTCGTTTTCCTTCTTCTTGGCTAATAATCGCAACAGAACCACTGACAATAAAAAACATTGAAGACGAAACATCGCCTTTATTGACAATGGTGGCACGTGCTGGATACGTCTTAATCGTCGCTTGATTGAGTAATGCATGTAGCGATGGAGATAAGTTGTCTGGCAGCCGTGGTGCGTTGCGTCTAGGTTTTGGTGCTACTTGAATATCAGTCATTTTAGCTGTCACTTGTCCTGAAAAAATGGATTAGCTCATTCATAAGAAAAACAAAATGAGTTAAATAGCGCTGTGCAATTTGCCCTTTTACTGGGGCTGTGTCATACGTTCGTCCATGTAAACGCGTCATACTCATGTCTTGTTCGCCAAGCAAATTAAGACATTTTCTTGATGAAATACAGTTACTATTTGCATCGTGTCCGATTAAGCATAGCAAAATTGTATAAGAAATTAAGTTTGCTCATGTATCATTAGTGTCAATATGCGATAAATTGAAGAGAGATGTGATATGCAAGCAACGGTGCAGTGGGTTGGTGGTGTCGCGTTTGAGGCAAAGTCTGAAAGCGGGCATACCGTTTTGATGGACGGTTCGCCTGCTTATGGCGGTGAGAATCGCGGTGCAAGACCGATGGAGCTGATTTTGTTGGGGTTAGGTGGTTGCGCTGCATTTGATATTGTGACGATTCTTAAAAAAGCACGCCAAGATGTGACCGATGTGCGCTGTGAGTTAAAAGCGGAACGCGCTGATGAAATTCCAGCGGTGTTTACTAAGATTCATTTGCATTTCATTGTGACAGGGCATGGCGTAAAAGATAAGCAGGTTGAGAAGGCGATTCATTTATCTGCGGATAAGTATTGTTCTGCGAGTCGTATGCTGACTAAAGGTGATGTTGAAATTACGCATGATTTTGAGGTGGTTGAAGCGGGTTAATGCTGATAAGTTTTTTTATGGGCTATATCTTTATTAGCCATAGGGTTTCTTGTCGAGTGAATAGATCCCTGCTAAAAGAGTACGCCTTGTAGGGGCGATCCTTGTGGTCGCCCTTATCAAATGTTCAAAAGGGCAACCACAAGGGTAGCCCCTACATATTTTTAAGAATATAGCTCGACAAGTTAAAGATCAATATTCAAAATCGCCTGGGAATCCGTTGTCCATTAATATACGGAACATCCGCTTTCAGCAATGTGCGATGCAACCATAATTCCGCACGCGAAACGGCTTCTGTCAGAGATTGTCCTTGCGCTAAACGTCCTGCGATATTGCTCGCAAGCGTACATCCTGAACCATGAAACTCACCTTCGATGCGCCGCCATATCGACTGTGTAATACACTTTCCTTGTCCATCTTGCCGAACGTATAGCCAATGCCGAATACGGTTTGGTTCATGTTCGTGTGCGCCTTTGACTAAGATTGCACGTGCGCCACATTCAAATAATGACTGTACTGCGATGTGAATATCTTGTTCCTTCGTCAGTGCCCGAATTTCTACAGTATTCGGCGTGATAAGTGTTGCCAGTGGAATGAGCTTTTTAAATGCAGTAACCAACGTTTCTGGATCACCAAGGCTTCCGCCACTATTTGCAACTAAAACAGGATCAAGCACATAGGGAATATGTGGATTTTCTTTGAGTATTTTAACCAATACGTCGATGTTTTCCGTGCTACCTAACATACCTGATTTGATTGCCTTGACGGGCAGATCATTTAATACTGCACGCGCTTGTGCATCAAGCAGTGTAGGGCTGACGGTTTCAAAGCCATATACGCGCTGACTATCTTGGATGGTGAGTGCTGTGCAGGCAATTGCGGCGTGACTATCAGATGCGCCGATGGCTTCGATATCTGCTTGTAAACCT
>JASLFQ010000302.1 GCA_030150595.1 Aquirhabdus sp. | reverse complement strand
CGCTTTCAATACAGTATTTTTTGTTGAGAATCCCATTTGCTTTAGCAAAAATCTCTTCATCTTGCTAGACTCCTGTCCAGACACCGTATGGATTTATTATATTGTCTACAAATCTAGCAAAATTTATACAATCAAGCAACTCACTTACGTACCGTCGGTCTGATCATCTGCAAATAAAAAAAAGACGAATCGAAACTCGTCTTTTTCTTAGCCTATTAAACATTTAGTAAAATATAGACATTAATCAAAAAAGTGGTCAATGAAACCGCGTACGCTCAAACTTCAAGCCATCACCTTCTTTGCCCGCGCTCACAGTAATTGTATCGCCCGCACCAAACTCGCCAGATAAAATCCGAGATGCAAGTGGATTTTCAATTTCGGATTGAATAGCGCGTTTCAGTGGACGTGCACCAAATACTGGGTCATAACCTACAGACACTAGTTGATCAAAAGCTGAATCATCGAGTTCTAAACCAATCTCACGCTCATGCAATCGCGCACGTAAGCGATCTAATTGAATATCTGCAATGCCACGAATCTGACTTTGTCCCAATTGCTGAAACACCACGACCTCATCTATACGGTTAATAAACTCTGGACGGAAATGTTCACCCACAGCCTCCATCACAACTGCCTTCACTTCTGCCGCAGGGGCATTTTCACCGAGTTCTCGAATTGCTGCGGACCCTAAATTACTGGTCATAATGATCACGGTATTTTTAAAGTCTACAGTTCGACCTTGTGAATCAGTGAGGCGTCCATCATCGAGTACCTGTAGCAAGATGTTAAATACATCTGGATGCGCTTTTTCAACCTCATCAAGCAACACAACGCTATACGGCTTACGACGCACAGCTTCGGTCAATGTACCGCCCTCTTCATAACCGACATAACCTGGAGGCGCACCGACCAAACGACTGACGGAGTGTTTCTCCATGAACTCACTCATATCAATCCGAATCATGGCATCATCACTATCAAATAAGAAGTTTGCCAATGCCTTGCTCAATTCAGTCTTACCAACACCCGTCGCGCCGAGGAACAAGAATGAGCCACTTGGACGATTCGGATCAGACAACCCTGCACGTGAACGACGTACGGCATTAGAAACGGCAACCACAGCTTCATTCTGACCGACGACGCGTTTGTGCAACTCCTCCTCCATGTGAAGCAATTTCTCGCGTTCACCTTGGATCATTTTGCTGACAGGAATACCCGTTGCAGCACTGACAACTTCGGCAATTTCATTGTCAGTGACTTTGTTACGCAATAATTTCGGTTGTTCCGCATCTTCAGCGCGTTCACTCTCAGTTAACTTTTTATTTAACTCAGGAATCACGCCATGCTGTAAACGCGCCATTTCAGCGTAATTACCTTCTCTTTCAGCTTTCGCTAATGCAACACGTGCACTCTCAAGCTGTTCGAGAATTTGTTTACCGCCTTTATCAATCGCTTTTTCGGCAAGCCAGATTTCATTCAAATCGGCATATTCCTTTTCCACTTGTTCAATCTGTGTATCAATCTGACGCAACTGACTACGACTACCTGCATCATCATCATTTTTTAGAACTTCGCGTTCCATTTTTAGCTGGATTAAGCGGCGCTCTAACTTATCCATGACTTCAGGTTTACTATCGATTTCCATACGCAAGCGACTTGCAGCTTCATCAATCAAGTCGATGGCTTTATCAGGCAAATTGCGATCTGTAATATAACGATGCGACATACGCGCAGCCGCAATAATTGCAGAGTCCTCAATTTTCACCTTGTGATGTAACTCATAACGCTCTTTCAAACCACGTAGAATCGCAATCGTATCGGCAACTGATGGCTCATCAACGATCACTTTCTGGAAGCGACGTTCCAGTGCTGCATCTTTTTCAATGTATTGACGATATTCATCTAAAGTTGTTGCGCCGACACAGTGCAGCTCTCCACGCGCAAGCGCAGGTTTGAGCATATTACCTGCATCCATCGCACCGTCGGCTTTACCCGCACCAACCATCGTGTGTAATTCATCAATGAACAGAATGACTTGGCCTTCTTGTTTTGCCAAATCACTCAATACCGATTTCAGGCGCTCCTCAAACTCACCACGGAATTTCGCACCAGCAATCAATGCACCTAAGTCCAATGACAACACTTTCTTGTTCTTTAAGCCCTCAGGCACTTCGCCATTGACGATACGCTGCGCCAACCCCTCAACAATCGCAGTTTTACCTACACCTGGCTCACCAATGAGCACAGGGTTATTTTTGGTACGACGAGCTAAGACCTGAATCGTACGACGAATTTCATCGTCACGACCAATCACTGGATCGAGTTTGCCAGCCAAAGCACGCTCTGTCAGGTCGATGGTGTATTTAGACAAAGCTTCGCGTTGATCTTCAGCATTATTACTATTCACTTTGCTATCTCCTCGAACCTGTTCAATAACTGCGCGTAAGCGTTTGACATCACTGCCTGCGGCTTCGATGATTTTCTTAGTTTCAGATTGATCAGCTAATGCAAGGAGCGCCCACTCACTCGCGATATAATCATCGCCAGCTTTCTGCGCAAAGCTATCTGCCAGATTCAAGATGCGCACGGCCTGCGGCGTGAGATTAATATCACCATTTGGGCTCGCAAGCGTCGGCGCATCCGCAATGGCTTTGCCAAGACGTGTTTGCAGAACCTGCATGTTTGCCCCCGCTTGTTGCAGTAGACTGACATTCGCAGGTTCATTAAGCAGACTGGCAAGAATGTGAATCGGTTCAATACCCGTGTGGTCGTGACCAGCGGCCAATGATTGGGCATTCGATAAAGCTTGTTGTAAACGGTCAGTAAATTTTTCAAAACGCATATGATTTCCTCATGATCTGTCGCGCTTCCCTTCTATTAGCGGAATACGCACTCGAGTTTTATTTGAGATAGAATATAAATGCGTAGTGCAAGTCATTTTTTCAAGCATAAATGAATAAAAAAAGCAAATTTCAAGCAAAAAAAAGAGCCATCACGGCTCTAGTCATCCCTATAATATATTCGTTAGTGACTTTCCTCTTGGCTATCTCTAGCCACGTATCGCGTCCATTTTTTCTTTTTGGCGTTGTTATAAAACTTAGCGTAAGCTCATCACATAGTGGTGTTTTTCAACTTCTTGATGATCAGAATCACCTTCTGAATCACTCGATTTCTGCGTCACTTGCGAACCGACATCCTGATTCAGTGCCGAGGCGAAAGAACTTCCAATTGAGCGCAAGAGTGAAACTGAATTAGTAGAAATAGATCCAGTTGTTGATGATTTCTGTGCAGGCTCGCTGACTGGTGGTACAACATCAACAGGCGTCTGCACAATAGGAACAATGGAGGCATACGCTTCGTCACCATGTCCCAAACGACCAAACTTAGAGCGTAAAACTAAGGACAACATGATTAGTTCATCATTCTCAATATCGCTATCATCAAACTCTTCGGCAATATCAAGCATCTTTGACTGATATTCAAGATCTGTCAGAAACTTCTCAATTTGTACCGACTGATTGTGCATCTTGCGCATCAATAACTTGAAGCGCCCTAGCTCTTGCAATTGATCACGACTTAGCATCGAATTTTCTCCCTTATACTTTGTGAATCATTGAACATAAACTGCTACATTCAATACTGAAAACCATATAGAACACACCTATAGTGTTAAGCAATTCACATACCAACTCTCTTTGTTCATTAGACGTTTTTTATCTTTAAAAGATTAAATCTTAATACATTGTAATAATTGTAAAATATTGAACAAACATATAAGAAATAAAAATTCAAAACAAAAAAAAGAGCCTTTAAGGCTCTTAATTGCTGATATTTTGCTGTCACTCGCTTCGTTCAGTTATTATCTACAAAATTTAATGATTCAGTGCACTTTTTAGATATCAATGCTATTACGAAACTCGACCTAAATCGATCATCATGCTGCTTCGCCACAGTTAATATTTAGCACTGCAGACAACTCTAATAACTCATCATTCGTATCATCACTAATTCTTGCTGCAAGCTCTAACATCTGATTTTGATATTCGCAATCGTGAAGGAATCGCTCAATTTTTACAGATTGTTTATACACTTTACGCATTAAAAATGTAAAACGTCCCAATTTGTGCATTTGATCATTGGTTAACATGGCGGCATCTCCCCTAAAATTCATCAACCATCTACGGCTTACTTTATATAGAGCAATTTGCATACCAGCTCTCACTCTCTTGGACTAATTTGAATCATTATGGTGCATAACCAATTTCAACCAGCAAAATGGAACCTATACTTTCGTATTAGCCGCCTTGAAAATTGTAGCTTTTTTTAATAAACAGGGGTTTTATACATAAATTCCCTTATGATTCCTCTTATGTTTCAAGTCATGTTTTTACCCATTTATATCGGAGTCTGCCGTGCACTTCACCCTAATGCGTGCTTCGTGTACTGCCCTACTTTTTAGCACATTGACACTTTTTGTCACTTCTAGTCATGCGGCATTACCGCAGGATTCCAGACGGGCTGGAGGCATTGCTGTGATTGAGGTTAAGCCTGATACCAAGGTCGCAAGTCTTGATGGGGATTCCGTCGCATTAGTTGTTGAAAACAACAAGCACTACGCCATCGTCGGCATTTCGATTACGGCTACAACGGGTACGCACACATTACAAACCGATCAAGGAAATATTGACTTTACCGTTGTAGATTATGCTTATCCTGAACAGCACATTACGCTCAAAGACACCAGCACAGTTGATCCAAATCCTGAACAATTAGCGCGCTACCACCGTGAAGCTGTTGAACAAACCAATGTCTATAAAAGCTTTACTCCCGTTCAAACCACCAATTTTCCAAACTTTATTTGGCCTGCACACGGGCCAATTTCCAGTCCATTTGGGTTTAAGCGT
>JASLFQ010000144.1 GCA_030150595.1 Aquirhabdus sp. | reverse complement strand
GATAGCCTTCAGAAATCACTAGATTGCGGCCAATATTAATCACTTTCCCTTCTGCAATTAACTGCTTATTGAACGGAACGGGTCTGCACATTTTGACGTTTAAATCTGTTGTTCCATAGCCTTCCCCCGCAGCAAGAACAGTGTGCGTCGCACAACCCGTCACCGAATCCAGCACCGTTGCAGCAAAGCCACCATGTACGCCGCCCAGCGGATTAGTATGCGTTTTATTGGCAGTCGCATGAAAGAGAACACGACCATGTTCCACTTCAATCACGTCCATCGGAACAGTATCGGTAATAGGTGGTCTAGGAAAAAGACCTTGAGCAAAAGCTTGCATGAGTGCAAGGCCTGTCATTTCTTTTGGATTCATTACAGACATTACCTTTAAAGTTTAGAATGATCGAAGAGTTATAATGTGGTGAAGATTAGCAGCATGAACTACTGCCTTTTCTTGGTAAAGCATTATAAAACAAAAGAAGCCCTTAAGCTTATTGCTCAAGGGCTTCTTCATATTCATCACAATGCCAATTCTTTTTTAAAAAAGCGGGTTACCGCTCAAAATAAAATCAACGATTCGATCGAATAAAATCAACAACGACTTGTGCTAATTTCTCACCCTGATCTTCCTGTAAAAAGTGCCCACCGTTTTCAATCGTGGTATGCGCTTGCCCTTCGCAGCCTGGAATAAGCTTTCGCAATACTGGGCCGCCCGCAGCAGTAATCGGATCTTTATCACTAAACGCCGTTAAAAATGGCTTACGGAATTGCATCAGCGCTTCCCAAGCTTTGCGATTAGCTGGCGCAGCAGGATCATCTGGACGTGCAGGTACTAACATCGGAAATTGGCGCGCGCCTTCTTTATAGGTCTCATCAGGAAATGGCGCATCATAAGCGGCAAGAACGGCAGGAGACATCGCAGTCGTACAACCACCCTGAATGATATGACCCGTCGCAAAAACTGGAATCGTTTGTGAGAGCTGCTGCCATTTAAAGAACGACTCGCCGAGCGGATGATCACCTGTCGGCAGCATTGTATTAGCTGCGACTACACGAGCAAATTTTTCAGGATGTTCGCCGACTAAACGCAAACCAATTAAGCCACCCCAATCCTGACAGACTAAAGTAATGTCCTGCAAATTTAGCTGTGTCAGCAAAGCTCGAATCCAATCGACATGACGCTGATAGGTATAGTCCGTACGCTGGCTCGGTTTATCCGAACGACCAAAGCCAATGAGATCTGGCGCAATGACGCGATAACCCGCATTCACCACGATTGGAATCATCTGACGATAGAGATAACTCCACGTCGGCTCACCGTGCAACATCAACACCACTGGCGCACTTCGGTCGCCTTCATCGACATAATGCAATCGAAGTGTTCCACCTTCAGTATCGTCTACCGTGATGTAATTTGGCGCAAATGGATAATCAGGCAAATCAACAAAGCGTTCATCAGGTGTCCGTAGTGCCTTCATGGCTTAACTCCCTTTTGTTATCGTTAATTCTGTAGGATTGCCCTTGCCGTTCCCTGAGCTTGTCGAAGGGCTATCCACCTGCAAAAAGGCTTCGACAGGCTCAGCCAGCTAATACCTCTGATTTACATCAGTATTTCGGATAATGTGTGATCTTGCGGATGGAACGATACAACGGCTGCAAGCTTGGGTAAATCTGACTATACACCTGTTTATAGAGCTGATCGTATAGTTCGACATGTTCTGCTTGCGGTTGAAAGACTTTGCCTTGATGGGTCATCGCTTTCACTGCGGCAACATGGTTTTTATAATAACCCGCACCCACCGCAGCATTGATCGCCGCACCTAAACCAGAAGTTTCAAAGGTATGCGGACGCTCAGCATTGATTCCAAAAATGTTCGCTGTGATCTGCATAATTTCATCGCTCTGCGATCCACCGCCTGCAACTTTTAGACGTGTGATCGCTTGACCATTCCGCTTTTCGAGCGAGGTTTTCCCCTGACGTAGCGCGTAGCAAATGCCTTCAATAATCGCGCGATACAAATGAGCCCTCGTATGCACGTCACCGAAACCAATGATCGAACCTTTCGCTTCTGGTCCCGGAAACTTCACGCCTGGCGTCCAGAAAGGTTGCAGCATTAAACCCATTGCACCAGCGGGTGATTGGCGGAGTAAATCTTCAAACAGTAATTCGGGTTCAATGCCTTGCGCTTCTGCTGCCATCACTTCCTGAGCCGCAAATTCACGTTTAAACCAATTCACCATCCAATAGCCACGGAAAACCATAAATTCCGAATTATAGGCATGCGGCACTGCCGCAGGATATGCAGGCATAAACGGGAGTGGCTCAACATATTTCGAGTTACCTGTATTCAGCGTCGCTGTTGTTCCATAGCTTAAACAGCCCACATCTGGCGTAATAGCACCAGCCGCCAAAACTTCACAGGCTTTATCTGCACCAGCCGCATAGAGAATCAATCCTTCTGGAATACCAGTCTCGCGTGCAGCTTGTTTACTGATCGTGCCGAGCGGTTTGCTCGCTTGTACCAGTGGTGGCAATTGGTAAGGTTTTAGTGTCAATGCTTTCCATTTTAGGTCAAGCGGAGACGCCCATTCTTGCTTCTTATAATCGAACGGAATATAGCCAATTTGCGAAGCAACGGCATCATTGAGTTTGTCGGTCAGCTTGAGTGTGAGATATGCTGACAACTGCACAAAATGTCTAGTTTTCGCCCAAATTTCGGCATGATCAGCGGCCATCCAATTACACTCAGCTTTGGATTGAAACTGATTAATAATGCCTTCTTGCCCAGCCGCTTTGATCCCTGCTTTTAGCCACAGTGGAAGTTTCGGATAATGATCCGTGCGTCGTGAATCCAACCAAATCGTTGCTGGTCGCAGTGGTTGTAAATCAGCATCGAGACACAACATCGTGGCGCGCTGGCAGGCAAGAGACACTGCAACTACGCGATGTTTTAATTCAGGATGCACATTCCATAAGCTATGACATGCGATGGTTAAATTCTCCCAAAAATAACTCGCATGCTGTTCGGCCCAATTCGGATGATCTGAAAAATATGGTTCAATATGCTGCTGTGATTTGGCAACCAGTTGTCCATCTAAATCAAATAACATTGCGCGGACGCTTTGCGTACCTTGATCGATAGCCAAAAACAAATCTTGTGATGATGACATTTTAATAATCCTATTCTCGGTTCTTGAGCGTCCCTGCTCTATTGACCCAATCGACTGTTCAAGAAATCATGCTGGCACGGAATAAGAGCTCGCAATAATTTGTTGATAGCGCGTTAATTCTTGCTGCCAACGTGCCTCATCCCATGCCAAATATTGCGTACATAAAGGCTTAATTGTTTCCAAAATTTCAGCCCCACCGTTTGGCAACATGTTGCCTGCACGAACGCGTCGTAACATCAAATCATCCAAATGCTGAACCATCTCATTCTGCAGAATCCATTCCACTTGAGTTTTCAGATCATCATTACTTGGAACCTGAACCAATGGCGCACTCAAATTACATGGATCTTCAACACGGTGATTGAAGCAACGTAACTTGCGATTACTTTGCGCTTCTTTCAACTGCTTATCATTAATCGTTCCGAGCGCATGCAAGACATCTAAAGCGATTAATCGGAATGTCGTTAACTTGCCGCCTGAAACGGATACAACACCATTACTGCCTGTCCATACCAAATGATCGCGACGCTCTTTTGACGGATCACTACCCGTACCTGAACCGATAATCGGACGTACACCCGCCATGGTGGAAATAATATCCGCACGAGTGATCGTCACATTCGGCAACTGCTTATTGGCGACTTTTAGCAAATAATCGACTTCTTGCGACGTACAATGTGGCTCTTCATTCACTGACTCACGATGATCTAAATCCGTCGTACCAATACAAGTTTGGCCTTTCCATGGATAGAGAAAAACTGGACGATCATCGTCAGGATGCATGACCGTGAGACAATCATGGATTGGAACTTTAGATGCTGGAATAAAAATATGGCTGCCGCGTTGTGGGCGAACTTTAGCATCAGTATTCGAGAGAATATCTGCCCAAGCACCTGTCGCATTGACGACTTGCTTGGCTGTGAATTCAACTGTGCCACCAGCAAGTTTATCTTCAACAACAACGGTAAAACCTTGTGCGCTCTTATTGATTGCATTGACTTGGCTGTAGTTATTTGCCGTACCGCCTTCTAGTGCGGCCTCATGCAAGACACGAAGTACTAAACGCGCATCATCCACTAACGCATCGGTATAACGCATTGCGCCCTTTAAACCTTCAGCGTTTAGGCTAGGATATTTCTGCAATAATTTATCGCGCGGAATCCAACTATGATCGGACACACCTGCCAGTTTGTCATAGACCGTTAATACAGCGGTCATCGCAATGCGACCCGGAAAACTGCCTGAGCGAATCGGGAAAATATACGGAAAGCGCACCACCATATGCGGCAACTCAGTCAGCAAACGCTCGCGTTCATGCAGAGAATGCTTGGTCAGCGTCACATCACCTTGCGCGATATAGCGTAGACCACCATGAACCATCTTAGAGGAACGGCTCGACGTGCCCCACGCAAAATCTTGTTGTTCGAGCAGCAATGTTTTTTTGCCTAAGCGCGCAGCTTCAAGCAAGATACCCGCGCCCGTGATGCCACCGCCAACAACGATAATATCCCAATCGGTTTTATTCAGTTCACTCAACGCTTGCCGATGACCCAGCATAGTTCACACTCATTTAAAAATTGATATTAATAACGATTGCTTTGAAGTCTTTCCCATCAGGGGGGATGAGCTAGGAAAAAACAAAGCACTGCTTTGTCCTAACGCAAGAGATGGGGATGCTTTTAATGATAAAAGTCAAAAGCACCCTCATCCCAACCTTCCCCCTCAGGGGAAGGAGACAAGCATTAATTTACGCATCAGGAATCAAACAACCCGGGTTCAACTGCTTATTCGGATCGAAATGCTTGACCATTGTGTCGATCAAAGCCATGCCTTCAACACCTTTCTCCACATGAAGCCACGGTGCATGATCGCGACCGATACCATGTTGATGGCTGGCAGTAGCGCCCATTCTGGCGAGTGAATCACCCGCTGCTTGCTTATATTTTTTCCAGCGTTCAAGTAGTTCAGGATAGTTCTCTGAATTCTTGAAAATATAGGTCGTATAGATGCTACAGCCTTGACCATACATGTGCGACAGATGAGTAAATACTTGCACTGGATGCTCCCCGCTCGCATCACGAATTGCTTGTTCCATCTCATTCATACATGCCGTGACTTTGTCCCAATTGATACAAGTCTCGAACGTATCGACGGAAT
>JASLFQ010000142.1 GCA_030150595.1 Aquirhabdus sp. | reverse complement strand
ATGGATTAGTATAAATTTGCCCTGGTGGCGAGTAGTCTTGGGCGTGCGGATCTTCGGCATCAATGATATAAAAGACTTTATCGCCTTTTAACCGCATCAGATAAACAAAGCGCGCATCAGTCATGGTTTCTTTAATGCGCGTGAGGCGTTGTAAGGTTCGCTTATACGCGGCAGTGCGGAGTTCTTCATCATTGCCGCTAAAACTACTGACATCATTCGGATCAACCGCAGCCGCAACGAGTTCTGCTTGTGAGATAAAAAATTCTTGGGCTTGGCGATCGCCAATTCGACCGACTTTCAATGTCAAATACACGCCGATGGCGACGGTTAAGACCAGCAAAATGGTTAATATTGTTTTGAATTTGAGGATGTGAAAGAATCTCGTCACTTGTTTTTATATCCATTATAAAAAGTGTACTGATGCAAAGCAGAATATAAGGTTTTTTGACAACCTACAATCTAAAAGAAAAATTCTATGAGATGTTCATGAAATCAAAGCGAGGTTTAGCTTTTCTAAAGCTTTCAAAAGTATAAATGAAGGGATAATTGTTACGATAACTTCGTGCAGCATCATCATATCGCTCAAAAATATGTTTAAATATGCGACTAATTTTTAGCTTTATTTCTACTTTATTTTTTACATCGCAAGGACATCTTTTCATGCGTGCTTTTAATTTCTGTGCTGGCCCTGCTGCGCTTCCGACAGCGGTTCTCAATCGTGCCCAAGCTGAATTACCAGATTGGCATAACACAGGCATGTCGATCATGGAAATGAGTCATCGTAGCGATGATTATGTCGGTGCTGCTGAAAAAGCCGAAGCGGATTT
Source organism: Aquirhabdus sp. (assembly GCA_030150595.1). Classification (GTDB taxonomy): domain Bacteria; phylum Pseudomonadota; class Gammaproteobacteria; order Pseudomonadales; family Moraxellaceae; genus Aquirhabdus. Next base: position 2,097 of record JASLFQ010000142.1, on the reverse strand, counting down.
ACGCACCTTATTGAATATCCCTTCCAATTATAAAGTCTTGTTTTTACAAGGCGGCGCGACATTACAGTTCTCGGCAGTGCCGCTGAATTTGCTCGGAGCAGGTCAAACTGCTGACTATATCGATACAGGGATTTGGGCAGAAAAAGCGATTCAGGAAGCGCGTCGTTATGGCAATGTGAATGTCGCTGCATCAAGCAAAGCGGATCATTTTCATAGTGTGCCTGCACAAAGCGAATGGCAGTTGACCAAAGGTGCGGCGTATGTGCATTACACGCCGAATGAAACCATTGGCGGATTGCAGTACGACTTCATTCCTGAAGTCGATGCACCGCTGGTTGCAGATTTTTCGTCTTCAATTTTATCTGAGCCACTCGATGTATCTAAGTTTGGTTTGATCTATGCGGGCGCACAAAAGAACATTGGCCCAGCAGGTTTGACGCTGGTCATCGTGCGTGAAGATTTGCTTGGACGTGCACAGTCAATCACACCAAGTTTGCTGGATTATTCTCAACAAGCTAAACATGGCTCGATGATTAATACACCGCCGACATTTGGCTGGTATTTGGCAGGTCTCGTATTTGAGTGGTTGCTTGAGCAGGGTGGTTTGACTGCAATTCAAAAACTCAATCAAGAAAAAGCTGCGACGCTCTATGGTTATATCGATCAAAGCGGTTTCTATGCCAATCCAATCGCCGTTGCAAATCGTTCAAAAATGAACGTGCCATTTACCCTTGCTGACGCATCGCTTGAAAAAGCGTTCCTTGCGGAAAGTACAGCGGCAGGTTTGTTGAATTTGGCGGGTCATCGTTCTGTCGGTGGTATGCGCGCGAGTTTGTATAACGCAGTGCCACTTGAAGCGGTTCATGCGTTGGTTGCGTTTATGCAAGACTTCGCTAAACGTCACGGTTAATCAGACGTTTTATGGAAAACCAAAGTTACCAAGAGTACATCCAGCATGTACTTTTGGAGCTTAATATTCCATCGACTATTGCCGTTGAACGTGGTTTGGTTTTATACGAAGAAGCCAAAGAACTCGTTATCATTGCGACTGATCTAAATGGCAGAATGCATCATCTTGAACCGACTGCTGCTCATGCTTGGTTGAAGATGAATGAAGCTGTAAAATCCCAAAATATTGATTTATATGTTGTCTCGGCTTTTCGCAGTGTGAGTCGTCAGGCTGAAATCATTCAAGGAAAATTAGATCGCGGATTGCCTTTAAACCAAATTTTGAAGGTGAGTGCTTTACCCGGCTATAGTGAACACCACACGGGATGCGCAATTGATTTGGCGACAGCAGGAAGTCCTCCATTAGAAGTAGAGTTCGAGCAGACAAGCAGTTTCGATTGGTTGACTCGACATGCAAACAGTTATGGATTCTTTATGTCGTATCCACGCAATAATTTATTTGGTTATGAATATGAGCCGTGGCATTGGTGCTACAAAGGCTTGGTTTCTGAATCTTCAAATTAGAATCATTTAATAGAACAGTTTAATTAAAAAAAGAGAGTCCCTCATGTATACAGGAAGTTGTCTTTGTGGCGGTGTGAAGTTTTCGATCAATGCAGAACTTGCGCCAATCCAGATTTGTCATTGTTCACAATGTCGTAAAGCACAGGGCGGGGCGTTTGCGACGAATACGCCTGTGGCAACTTCTGATTTTCAATTACATAGTGGTGCAGATTTATTGACCGAATACGAGTCATCGCCAGGCAAAAGACGTTTCTTCTGTCGTCAATGTGGTTCGCCGATTTATAGTAGTCGTGACTCTCTGGCGAATGTGATTCGGATTCGTGCAGGTTTACTGGATGAACCATTAAAAGTAAAACCAGCGTTTCATTTTTATACAGCGTCGAAATGTAGCTGGATGGAAATCAATGATGATTTGCCTCAATATTTGGAAGGCGCAAAGTAGTTTAGCTCGTAGGGTGTGCATCGCGCACCAATTCGTAAGCCTTCATGTGTTTGGTGCGCAATGCGCACCCTATAATTGATAAAAATGAGTAATTACATGATGCAAGGAATCACTGAAAGATGACAAATCATGCTTGGTTGGCCCCCATCGTTCAATGGGCTATTTTTGGATTTTTGTTCAGC
>JASLFQ010000113.1 GCA_030150595.1 Aquirhabdus sp. | reverse complement strand
AGTAGTGTTGGCGTTAATCGCTTCAATTGTTCTTATCGTCGCAGACTGGCAACATCCTGATTGGTTTGATCCCGTGCGACGTGTGACGCGTGCGGCGTTTGATCCTTTATATGTTTTTGCAAGTTATCCTGTTTTATCTGGCGATTGGTTGAGCGAGCAAGCTCAATCAGAAGATGTCCTGCGTCGTGAGAATGCGGCGCTTAAGGCCGAGCGTTTACAAAATAATGTGCGTCTCCAAAAACTTGCGGAACTTTCTGCTGAAAACACACGTTTGCGCGGACTACTGAATACGCCTCTGATTATTGATGGTCGTATGATGATTAGTGAAATCATTGGTACTGACCCAGACCCATTGCGTTTTATTTTGGTGATTAATCGCGGTCAGACTGATGGTGTGTTTGTTGGGCAAATGGTGCTTGATGATAAGGGCGTCGTCGGACAAGTTCTCGATGTATTTAGCCATAGTGCACGAATTTTACTCATCGCCGATAAAGAAAATGCAGTGTCTGTCCGTATTGAACGTACTGGAATGCGCGGTATTGCCGCAGGCACAGGTGATAGTGGGCGGTTGAGTTTGGAATATGTGCCAAATACAGCAGACATCAAAGTGGGTGATCGGGTCATTACTTCAGGTCTGGGCGAACGTTTCCCTGCAGGCTATCCTGTAGGCGAAATTTCTTCTATTCAGCATCATAACAATAGTGAATTTGCCGATATTGCGATTAAGCCATTTTCTCAGCTTGAAGGCGATCATCATGTGATTTTGTTGTTTTCTGCACCACTTGCAAAAGAGCAGCCACACAGTGATTCAGTTCTTCAACAATCAGCTCAACAATCGGTGACATCTCAATCTCCGCAAGTAGGAGCACGATATGCCGCGCAATAACGCCTCGTCGTCCATTTCTGACAGCCGAGCATTGGTCAAACCTGATCCAATGCTTCCGATCCCGATCAGTATCGTGGTTGCATCGGTATTGATTGCGTATCCAATACCGCCATCATGGAGTATTTGGCGCCCTGAGTTTATGTTGTTGCTTACTCTATTTTGGGTGATGAATCAGCCGAAATGGTGTGGCGTTTGGTTTGCATTCTTTGTGGGCATTATTACCGATCTGATGCTAGATAGTCATCTGGGGACGCATGCATTTGTCTTTGTTTTACTGACCTTTTTAGCGCGATTCTTGACACGGAATCGACGAATTCTAACTTTTTTAAGTCTCTGGATTATTGCATCTATCGTCATCTTTGTAGACCTTATTTTGTTTTTTCTCTTTCAAAGAATGACTGGAAATGTGGTTCCGCTTTGGTTTTGGAGTCCATTGATTCCAAGTATATTGATGTGGCCTGTGATTTGTTTTTTTCTTAAACGTTGGCGAGGCGCTTGATGTACAACGATCCTCGTAAAGCAGATATCACCTCGTTAAGTCAAAATCATGTATTCCCATTTCCACATTTAGATATTGTTCTCGCATCGACTTCCCCGCGTCGTAAAGAATTACTTGAGCAAATTGGCATTCACTTCACTACAACTGTAATAGATATCGATGAATCTATTGTAGAAGGCGAGATTCCTGCGGATTATGTTATACGTTTGGCTCAAGAGAAGGCGGGAGCCGCTGTCCAAAGTTTTTCTGAGCAAACGGTGATCATTGCTGCGGATACGACCGTGACGATTGATGGACATATTCTAGGAAAGCCTGTAGATAGAGATGATGCCTTTGCGATGTGGAATTTGCTATCGGGTCGAACTCACCAAGTGATGACCGGTGTTGCGGTTGCGTTCGCAGGCAAGATACAAACAACGATTGTGACAACAGATGTTGAGTTCTTATCATTAACGTCACAGCAGATGCAAGATTATTGGAATAGTGGTGAGCCTGTTGGAAAAGCAGGTGGTTATGCGATTCAGGGGCGAGGCGCTGCGTTTATTCCACAAATTCAAGGCAGTTATAGCAATGTTGTTGGATTACCACTTGTTGAAACTGTTGCTTTAATCGCAGCGACAATAGAGCAAAAATAGTAAACTATCTATTTGATTATCATCGTGAATACATACATGATATGGTATTCGCATATACAAAAATTGTGTCGTAAGAATTAGGTATGAAGTGTTATGACCGAAGAAATCCTTATTAATGTGACACCCATGGAATGTCGTGTTGCATTAGTTGAAAATGGTAGCGCACAGGAGCTATTTGTCGAGCGTACAACGCGTCGTGATTTAGTCGGGAACATCTATAATGGTAAAGTTGTCCGCGTTCTTCCTGGGATGCAGGCTGCTTTTGTTGAGATCGGGCTGAGTCGAACGGCATTCTTGCATGTCAATGATATGGTCTGGCCACGGAATCAGCCAATTCCAAACATCTTTGATTTGCTCCATGCGGGTCAACAGATCACTGTGCAAGTGATGAAGGACATGTTGGGGAGTAAAGGTGCACGTTTAACGACGGACTTGTCTATCCCATCTCGCTATCTGTTGTTAATGCCTTACGGTCAACACATTGGCGTGAGTCAGCGTATTGAGCTCAGCGAAGAGCGTGATCGCTTAAAAAATATGATTGAGGCGATCCAGCAAAAGTCAGATTTACCCGGCGGAATTATTGTTCGTACAGCGGCTGAGGGTGTCAGTGAGGCCGATATTGAGCGAGATATGCATTATCTTGCGCAATTATGGAAACATGTACAAGAGAGAAGAACAACAGCGACCACTGCTTTAATTTACGCAGAGTTGCCTTTAGCAGAGCGAATTATTCGCGATTTGGCGAGCGAAGAAACTGCAAAGATCTACGTCGATTCTCGTGAAGCATTTAGTAAAATTATTGATTTTTCTAAAGAATTCGTGCCTATTGTTGCTGACAGAATTAATCATTATCCGGGCGAAAAGCCGCTGTTCGACTTACATAATGTTGAAGAGGACTTACAGCGCGCTTTACAAGCACGTGTTGATTTAAAGTCAGGCGGTTACCTGATGATTGATCAAACCGAAGCAATGACTACAATTGATGTCAATACTGGCTCATTTGTGAATGGCCGTAATCTAGAAGATATTGTATTTAAAACTAATTTAGAGGCGACGCATGTCATTGCGCGTCAACTACGCCTACGGAATTTAGGCGGTATTATCATTATTGATTTTATCGACATGCAGGAAGATGCGCATAAAAGTGATGTGCTTGCTTCACTAGAAAAGATGCTTGAACGTGATCATGCAAAAACAAAGATTACGCAAGTTTCTGAGCTTGGCTTGGTTGAGATGACGCGTAAACGGACGCGTGAGTCTTTAGAACACTTGCTCTGTGAAATGTGTCCAACGTGCCAAGGACGTGGTTATGTCAAAAGTGCTGACACGATCTGCTATGAAATCTTCCGAGAAATCATGCGTTATGCGCGTGCATATCAAGCACCCAGTGGCTATACAGTTGTTGCAAGTATTGCAATTATCGACAAATTATTATCAACAGAAGCGGCTGCTGTGGCAGATTTAGAGCATTTTATTGATCGTGTGATCAAATTTCAGGCTGAAAGTCTCTATACGCAAGAGCAGTATGATATTGTTTTAGTTTGATATTTTTAGATGTGTACTTTCCAGTCTATTTTTGGGAAAGTGTAGTTGGGAATTATTATCAACTATTATAGTCTGTTACAGGTTCGACGCGAAAACATGGTGTACTTTTATTAATCTCTCCTATACTAACTCTAAGCGGAAAGGCTGATTCTAGTTTTTTCCACAAGTATTAGGAGAGCATCATGCAACAGTCAGTTCAATCAAGTTCGAACCATAGTGCCCAAAATGGCATGGCTCATATGCAAGCTTATGGCGTATGTCATTTAGTTGATGAACAAGGTCGTGAAATTGAGATCACAGAAACGATGATCCTCAACGCCTTTGCATCACTGAAAAAACGTTGCTGCAATCAAGCTGCGGCATAAGCTAAGCTTTGCTGTCAGTTTGATGTAGACTTAAGTCTACATCAGTTTAAGTGCTACAACTAAAAATGATCAGCTCACTACGCGTAGCGTAGATGAGCGAAGAATATAACAACAAGATTTATAAAGCTAGATTCATAAAGATACCCAAATCTCGCTATACTCAAGTTTTATAGTACTAAAACATCTTGTTATGTATTCTCAATCTTCCTCGTTATTGCCTGTTGACCAATTGGTCAGTCGTCTCATTGAGCACGCCAATCAAGTCTCGCTTGAAGTCGAAGCTTGCCTGTTGAGCGAGGCTTTAGGACGTGTCTTAGCTGCACCTATCATTTCACGAATCAATGTACCGCCATTTGATAATAGTGCAATGGATGGTTATGCATTGGCTTGGCAACCTGATTTGGAAGGTAAAACTTTTCCAGTAAGTCATGTGAGTCCAGCGGGACATGGTTCATGTGAGTTAATACAAGATACCGCTGTCCGAATTTTGACAGGTGCTCCGATTCCAGTGGGTGCGGATACTGTCGTCATTCAAGAAAACGTT
>JASLFQ010000075.1 GCA_030150595.1 Aquirhabdus sp. | reverse complement strand
ATCCAGAAAAGCGTGTATATGTGGCGCAAAATAGTCCGATGACTGAAGCAGCGATTGATGGCAATTTATTTCGTGATTTGTATGTTGCTTTAGGCGAGCCGTTGGATGCCAATGATATGAGTGGTGCATGGGCGGTGCGCGTGTATTGCAAGCCTTTTGTGCGGTGGTTGTGGTTGGGTGCGCTGTTGATGGCGTTGGGCGGCATTCTTGCAGTGAGTGATAAACGTTATCGCTTGGCGAAGAAGGGACGTGACAAACCGATTAACTTAGGTGCAGCGCAATGAGCCTTAAACGAAATCAAATAATCTGGTTGCTGCCATTCGTGATCTTTATTGGACTTGCGATTGTGTTGTGGACACGATTGGGTGTCGATCCAAAAATTGTCCCGCAAGCGACCACCGATCAACTTTTGCCAGAATTCAGTTTGCCGAGTTTGACGGATGGTCAGTTGCAAACTGCGGCAAGTTTGCCGAAAAAGCCCTTCATTCTGAATGTCTGGGGCTCTTGGTGTCCGACTTGTGCGATAGAGCAACCTTATTTGTTGAAGCTCGCGCATCAAGGTGTGGTTTTGGTTGGTGTAAATTATAAAGATCAACCCGCCGATGCTTTGGCCTATTTGGCGCAACGTGGAAATCCATATTTGCTTAATTTACAGGATTTGAAAGGCGATTTAGGCGTGGATTTAGGCGTGACAGGGGCGCCTGAAAGTTTTGTGATCGATCAGGATCATCGGATTCGTTTGCATATCTTGGGCGAAGTAGATGACGCTGTTTGGCACAATCAATTGCAGCCGTGTTTAGAGCGCTTACATGCGCATGGAGCTGGGCAATGCGTTTAGCTTCTTCGTTGTGGTTCGCGATGTTATTTTGCCTATTCGGTTTCTTTATCGATTCTGCGTCACAGGCACGAGCTTCTGATGAGAATCTGACTTTTCAGAGCACTGCTCAAGAAACACAATATCGAACGTTGATTGATGAGTTTCGCTGTCCAAAATGTCAAAACGCCAATCTCGCTGGTTCTGATTCGCCGATTGCACAAGATCTCAAACATAAAACCTATATTCTCGTGAAACAAGGTCAAACGGATGATCAAATTCGCCAGTACATGACGTCGAGATATGGTGAGTTTATTAGCTATAAACCGCCAATCAAACGTTCGACTTGGGCTCTTTGGTTCGCACCACCGTTGATTCTTTTTCTGGCGTTGATCATTTGGTTTGTACGAGCACGTACACGCGAGAATATGGCAACAGCGCCCTTAAGTGCCGAAGAGTCTTGGCGTTTAAATCAGTTATTGAATGTTAAAAAAGATAATTCGTCACAATCTATTGGTCAGGGTATGCATCATGATCATTAATTCTACGTTGGTTTTATTTCAGGTGTTGGCGTTGGGATTCACGCTGATATTAGCTTTCATTGTCATTTTTCCATGGTTGCGTCGAGCAAACTATTTATCAAAGCATCAAACCAACTTTGTCCATTTGAATGTCTCAATATTTCGAGAGCGACTTACAGAACTGGAAGCAGACCATCAAAAAAGTGCGCTTGAAACGAGTGAATACTTAGAGCACAGGACTGATCTTGAGCGACAGTTACTGGCCGCACACAGTACGAATACAGCCGATAGCCACGTTTTAGATAGATTTGCACCATCAACAGCACGCGTATCTCGATTGATGGTGTTAATGGTCTTTTTGAGCATTCCTATCTTGGTGTTTTCTGCTTATTATTCGTGGAGTCAATATCGGCAATCTGATCATCAAGCGTTATTGAATTTTTGGAATACTCAGGATCAATATGCAAATGTTGCCGAGGCTTTGATCACAGGGAAAATGGATCAGCCGCCTGCGGATGTTGCGAGCCATGCTGGGGAATTATTGCAAGCGATGCAGGTGAATGCCTCCCAGCATCCGTTTGATGCAAAGCGCTGGTTGAATTTGTCTCAAACATATATGGAAGCGAATGCGGTTGAGCCAGCTTTAGCGACGCTAGCGCATGCCTATCGTCTTGAACCTGAAAATACTGACATTGCGATGACGTATGCACAGATGCGTTTTTTCAGTTTACAAGGTAAAATGGACGCCGTGACGCAAGGGATCGTCTCTCGGATTCTGGATCAGAATCCACAGCATGAAGGTGCGCTATTACTGATGTCGATGGCGACCTATCGTGAACAGCATTACGATGAAGCCATTAATTGGTTACAACGTTTAAAGCGTGCCCGATTGGCGCGTGCAACGTTGAGTCAGCCTGTGGATCCTGCGATTATTGCGCAATTGGATCAAACAATTCGTGATGCTGAAGTCGCAAAGATAAAACTTGCGCAAGCGGCAGATCACACTGTAGCCATTGACCTACAAGTTGCTGATGTGTTGAAGTCGAAGCTTCGTGCGAGTGATACATTATTTGTTTATGTGCGTGCTTTACAGGGATCACAAGCGCCGTACGCGGTACAGAAAATCCCCGTGTTGGCGTTGCTTGATGCAGTGACACATCATCAAGCATTGGCGATTAAATTATCCGATGCCAATAGTATGTTGCCTACGCGCACTATTTCGTCAGCACAGGTAGCGGGTACGCCACTCGTTGCTGTTGCACGTGTCAGTCAGCATGATAACCCAATGGGTGAGGCAGGAGATTTGGAATCACTTCCTGTTCCGATAGATTTAGATTCTGCGCATGAACAGCGCTATGTGGTTAATATCGATCAAATTCGACCTTAATCTGTGCCAGCTCGATCAATAAATGATTGATCGAGGCATAAAAAATGGCTTGAGTCTGGGCAGGTTGAAGGGTATGGTATCGCCACTAAAAAAATTGTATTTGCCGTAGCGGCTGTTGAATAGTTTCTTTTTTCGTTATTTATTTTTATGTCATTTAGAGGACACGGTATGCGTA
>JASLFQ010000310.1 GCA_030150595.1 Aquirhabdus sp. | reverse complement strand
GCGCTTCTAACTGCGGGCCTGCAACAGCAGGCGCATCAGTCGCCAGATGTAATGCAACATCATCTAGTGCACTAGAGAGCAAATACTCCTCCAACGCATCATTATCCTTGAGATACTGCTCTTGCTTGCCACGCTTGATTTTATACAGTGGTGGCTGCGCAATATAAATATAGCCACGCTCAAATAGCTCAGGCATTTGTCTAAAGAAGAACGTAAGCAGCAACGTACGAATATGCGAACCATCCACGTCCGCATCGGTCATGATAATAATTTTATGATAGCGTAACTTGTCAGGATTATATTCATCCTGCCCAATACCACAGCCTAATGCAGTGATCAGAGTACCGACTTCTTGACTTGAAATCATACGATCAAATCGCGCACGCTCAACGTTGAGAATCTTCCCTTTTAACGGAAGAATCGCTTGCATCTTGCGGTTACGGCCTTGCTTTGCACTGCCGCCCGCAGAGTCTCCTTCCACGATATAGATTTCAGAAAGTGCAGGATCTTTCTCTTGGCAATCTGCCAACTTTCCAGGTAATCCTGCAATGTCCAAAGCACTCTTACGACGCGTCATTTCACGCGCTTTACGTGCAGCATCACGCGCACGCGCGGCATCAATAATCTTACCGACAATCGCTTTAGCCGCTTGCGGTTTTTCAAGTAGGTATGCAGAAAACTCGCGATTCATCGCAGATTCAACGGCAGGACGAACTTCACTGGAAACCAATTTTTCTTTAGTCTGACTTGAGAATTTTGGATCAGGTACTTTGACCGAAACAATCGCGGTTAATCCTTCACGTGCATCATCGCCCGTGATATCGACTTTCTCTTTCTTTAGACTGCTTTCGCCTTCCATATAGGTATTCATTGCGCGTGTTAATGCTGCACGAAAGCCCGCCAAATGTGTTCCACCATCCTTTTGCGGAATGTTGTTGGTGAAACAATACACCGTATCTTGCTTATAACTATCCGTCCATTGCAGCGCAACTTCGACGCCAATGCCATTATCACTATCCACGGTAAAGTGGAAAATATCAATCAGCGGATGCTTACCAATATTGATGAATTGAACAAATTCAGCTAACCCACCTTCTGAATTAAAAACTTGTTCAACCGCCGTTCGCTCATCGCGTAGAATAATTTTTACACCAGAATTCAAGAACGATAGTTCGCGCAGACGGCGAAGCAAAATATCATAGCTAAAAATGGTTTGAGTAAAAGTTACTGGGCTTGGCCAAAAGCGAATTTTAGAACCTTGTTCAGTCGTTGTACCAATCTCTTTAAGACGATAATCAGGCACACTATCCGTATATTCCTGCTGATACTTAATCCCTGCTTTACAAATCGTCAGCTCAAGTTTACTGGATAACGCATTAACCACCGACACGCCAACACCATGTAAACCACCTGAAACTTTATAGCTATTATCATCAAACTTACCACCCGCATGCAGGATGGTCATAATCACTTCTGCGGCAGACACACCTTCTTCAGCATGGATATCAACAGGAATACCACGACCATTATCAGAGACACTTGCTGATTCATCCGCGTGAATCGTCACCACGATTTCATTGCAATAACCCGCCAAGGCTTCATCAATCGCATTATCGACGACTTCAAAGACCATATGATGCAAACCTGTGCCATCATCTGTATCACCGATATACATACCTGGTCGCTTACGCACTGCATCTAAGCCGCGCAATACCTTAATATTAGAAGAATCGTAAGTAGGTTGTTCAACGGGCTCGACAGCGGCAACAACACCGTCATCCATTTGACTTAGTTGCTCTGAATCTTGACTCATACACATATTCCTAATCAATCAAAATAGATAGCCAATGTGATAATCAGCTGCTCCATTTTATTAAATAACAATTAACTTGGCCTTCTTTAAGTCATGCATTGATGTGCATATAAAGATAAACAGCAAGAGCAAATTATTCACCCATCCCTGTTAGGTTTAAACATTCCCTAAACTGCTTTAACCACATCACCATCTTTCAAATGAAATAGTGCTGTCTGAAAAACAACATTTTTAAGCACAAGCAGCACTGCTTCTAAATCTACAGTTGTCATAAAAATTTGACTGTCTAATGCGATCAACAACGCGATTAAACGCGTTTGCGCAGAGGCATCAAGCTCTGCTGTCATATCGTCTAATAGTACCACAGAAGCGCATCCCTTGGCATAAAGCATCTTAATTTGCGATAGCTTTAGCGCAAGGATTAGCAGCTTCTTTTGACCACGCGACAGCGTTTGTTCGGCCGTTCCATGCGCAGTACGGAAGCGTAAATCAGCACGATGGATACCATGCAAACTATGCCCACGTTCTTTATCACGTACCCTTGAATCAATCAATGTTTGTAGTAATCCACTTTCAATATCAAAGCCAGGAATATATTCAATGGTGATCAATTGCGCGGGTAATAACTCTTGGATGACTTCAGTGAAAAACACATTCCATTCATCTAATACCCGATTTCTAATCTGATGGATGCACTCACCCGTGATTGCCATTTCTTGCTCCCAAACAAAAAGTTCGGTCGCACTTGATGATATTTTAAGTAAAGCATTTCTTTGTTTAAGCGCACGCTGATAACGTAGCCACAATCCGTGAAATTCATGTTCCACGTGGAACATTAACCAATCTAAAAGTTGTCGGCGAGGCTTACTACCGCTTTCCAATAAATCCATATTTTCAGGATTGATTAGTTGAACAGGGAGTATTCTGGCAATTTCACTTTGATTAACAGTTTCACCATCTAAGCGAACCGTAGCTTGATTATCACTTGCCTTATTAAGGCCAAGGCGATTTTTTTTTGACTCGGCATAGACCAGCGCATCTTGGCGATGATATTGAATGTAATGTTTAGGGTTGACTGTACGAAAAGAACGACCCGTTGCAAGTAAATGAATCGCTTCAATGATTGACGATTTCCCACTCCCGTTCGCGCCATGAATAATATTCAATGGCGCAAGCGGTGACATCTCTATATTGATTATGTTTCTTAAACGTTCGATCCTTACACGATCAAGATGCATAAGGTTTTCAACTCAAAATAACAACAGATATTAAAATCGTTTTTAAAGAACATTCTTAAAAAACGACTTAAACACGCATTGGCATCACGACATAAACTGCGCCATTTTCAGATGGATCTTGTACCAAAGCTGAAGCATTCGCATCACTTAAAGTCATCTGCAAAGTTGAACCTTCAATCACATTAATGATATCCAGCAAATATTGCGCATTAAATGACATTTCTAATGGTGCACCTTGGTAGCTAATCAACAAATCTTCGACCGCTTCATCTTGCTCAGCGTTATTAGCGCGCATTTGCATATTGTGATCATTCAATTGCAAGAAAACACCGCGTAATTTTTCATTACTTAAAATTGCAACACGTTGTAAAGTCTGCTTAAATTCATCCAATGCAACTTGCATCACCTTATCGCCATTTTTTGGAATCACACGGCGATAATCAGGGAATTTACCATCAATTAATTTCGTCGTGAAACGAATTTCAATATCTGCAACTTGCTGCCCGTCTTGTGGCTTACTTTGTTGGGTCAGTGTCACACTTAAAAACTCGCGACCAATCAAAATAGAAAGTTGGCTCTCTTCCGCACCTAATAATCGCTGTAATTCAAGTACACCCTTGCGCGGCACAATGGCTTGTACGCCTTGACTGCCTTCAAGGACTGCGGGCGTTTCAAACATCGCCAAACGATGACCATCGGTGGTCACTGTACGCAATTGTGCTTCAGAGGCTTCAAACAACATGCCTGTTAAATAAAAACGAACATCTTGCACCGCCATCGCAAATGCTGTCTTATCCAACAGACGTTTCAATGCACGCTGATCCACTTGCAAACGTGTTCCTGAACTTAAGGAATCGCTTGAACCGCCACTGAGTAACGGAAAATCTTCAGCAGGCAAAGTCCCCAACATAAAACGGCTATTACCCGACTTCAGTTGGCAACGACGATCATCGGCCGATTGCAAATCAATCAGCGCCGCTGAAGGCAATGATTTACAAATATCCATCAACTTACGTGCTGACAATGTGGTCGCACCAGCCTCTAAACATGCACCATCTGGTAATGGCACGACTGCAACCAATTCAACTTCCAAATCAGACGCTGTCAGTGTCAAATAAGTTGAAGTCACTTCAAGCTTTAAATTAGACAAAATAGGCAGGGTGTGACGGCGTTCAACCGCACTAGAAACCTGAGATAATGCACGTAAAAACAAATCCTTAGTAATTTTAAGTTTCATAATCCTGTCGTACTCTGATATCTAAAAAATTGATCATTCATGCGAATGAGTTATAGCATTTTTATTCAAAAACAATCATTAAAATCAGAATAAAAATGCTTAATAAAATATGGATAATTTGAAGATTCTACACAACAAAATGTGCTTTAAGAATTACCCTTGTAACATCCTCAGCAAATTTTTGTAATCAGCTGCAAATGCAGGATCCGTCTGACATAACTCTTGCACTTTCTCACATGCATGCATAACCGTCGTATGATCACGACCACCAAAGGCTTGACCAATATCTGGGAAACTATCACCGGTTAATTCGCGAGATAATCCCATCGCCATTTGACGAGGACGCACATAAACACGTGTGCGTTTTGAGCCCACTAATTCACGCATTGGTATTCTAAAATATTCAACCACAACCTTCTGAATATTCTCGACACTGATTTGTCTGGCACGAATTGAAATTTGATCTTTTAATGCTTCTTTAATAATTTCAACACTAATTTCAACACCTTTAAATCGTGCTGTTGCGATTACTTTATTTAATGCACCTTCTAATTCACGCACGTTGGCCTGAACTTGCTGGGCAATAAATAATGCACAATTACGTGGTAACTCATAATCACTGAGTTTGGCTTTACGTAATAAAATATCAACACGATTTTCTAATTCAGGTGGTTCAACGGCGATTGATAATCCCCATGAAAAACGAGAAACTAATCGCGCATCCATTTCTGTAATTTCTTTTGGATATCGATCTGACGTTAAAATAATCTGTTTGGATTCGGTTAATAATTCATTAAAGGTATTAAAAAACTCTTCCAGACTTGCCGCTTTACCCGCTAAAAACTGAATATCATCGACCAGTAACAAATCAAGTGTTCGACAATCTTTTTTAAATTTATCAATACGTTGCTGTTGTAATGCTGTCACAAATCCAGAAACAAATTGCTCCGAAGTCATATACATGACACGCGCACTCGGATTTTTATCTAATACCGCATGACCAACTGCTTGCATTAAGTGCGTCTTACCTAAACCTGTTGCGCCGTATAAAAATAATGGATTATGTTTAGAATCACCGAGTTGATCAACGACAGTTTTACATGTTTCGAAAGCCATTTTATTGGTTGGGCCTTCAACAAATTCTTGGAAGACATACCCTTTATTTAAAGTACGTCGAACCTGTTCTGGTTGTACATTAAATGAAGATTGATTATATAAATCTGTATTATTAATGGGTAAATCATTTGGAATATCTAAAATAATATCTTTAACATTATCTTGAATTAAATTTTGTTTGGTTTTATGAACACCAATTGAATCACGTCTTGGATCATATTTAACTTGAACGTCCGTGATTTCCCCCTTGCTATATTCATAAGCAAGTTCACGGATTCGATCAAAATATTCCTCAGTAATATGTTTTACAAAATAGGAATTAGGTGCGTACAAAGACAACACAGAACCATTTTGTTCCGCGTCTAATGGACGAATCCATAATGTATACAAATTGGGTGGTATCTCATCGCGCAGTGCTTCAAGACAAGCCGTCCAAGCCATTAACTTCCCCAAATATCGAATATTACGTCTTAAAAATACAAATAGAAAAACAATAACCAAATATTAAAAATATGATTACTATTCAATACTTAATAAACAAAAATCATGCATAAAAATGGAACAAGAAGCTCAAAGCCAACCTGAACAAATCAAATAAGTCGTCTATTTTATGAAGCGGTGGTAAAAAATACTGGAGTGAACCGCAGCAAGCATTACGGTAGATCAAACCGATAGACCGAAAAACATTCTAGCCAATCCCACACACCCTGTCATCGATTTTCATCACCTTTGTTCACTTTAGAAACGCTTTTTCAGCAAAATCAGTTAAAGTAACTGCACTTATCCTAAAAACTGTGGATAAGTTCTGTGGAAAACTTTGTGGACAAGACTGTTGATAATTTTTAGAACCGAGTTATCCACAAACAACACCCAAAGAGTACACAGGTTAGTCAACAAGATATTTTTTTGATTTACTTTATTTTTTTTCGGTTATACCCAGAAAAATAGCTTCCTAATAATAATACTTCCAAAACTTAAAACAAAAAAATCAACTACAAGTTTCGGTCTAAACCTGTGGATAAGTTTTTACCGTTTTGTGGTTAATTCTAAAATAGTGACATTGAACAACAGTTTAGCTTGTGAATAA
>JASLFQ010000275.1 GCA_030150595.1 Aquirhabdus sp. | reverse complement strand
GTGACGAGCAAGGCTTTTTGAATCTCTTCTTCAGGATTCAATTGCAAGTTGCCTTCTTTATCAAACAAGGTCGATACAAAATTAAAGACATTGCGTGAATACAATGCAGATGATTCGGTTGCCAAAGTTGCTGGAATGTTTGGGATACCCAAAATCTTCACACCATTCTCAGTGAATACTGTTTCACCAACAACAGAACCCTCAACGTTGCCACCAGTTTCAACAGCCATATCGAGAATGACCGAACCTGGTTTCATTTTCGCAACAGTTGCCGCTTTAATGAGACGTGGTGCGTTACGACCAGGGATCAGCGCAGTGGTAATCACGATATCAGCATTCGATACAGCTTTGTCTACGATGACTGCTTGATCTTGAACGTACTGTTCAGAAGGAACCCAAGCGTAACCGCCTGTGCCTAATGCTTTGGCTTTTTCTTCGTCCGACATTGGAACATCAAGCCATTTTCCGCCCAGTGATTCAACTTGTTCTTTTGCTGTTGGACGCAAGTCAGTCGCTTCAACCACAGCACCTAAGCGTTTTGCAGTCGCAATCGCTTGCAAACCTGCAACACCAACACCCATGATCACGACACGTGCAGGTTTAACAGTACCTGCTGCAGTCATCAACATTGGAAACATACGTTGATATTCATTTGCAGCGAGCAAAACTGATTTATAACCGGCCAAGTTCGCTTGCGAGGACAATACGTCCATATTCTGTGCACGTGACAATGTACGTGGGAGCAATTCTAATGCAAATGCAGAAACGCCTTGCGTTGCAAATGCATCCAAATCTGGATTGCGGTATGGGTCAAACATACCAATCACAATCGTATTTGCACTGATCTTTTGAATTTCGTCGGCCTTCGGCGCGCGAACCTTCAAAATAATTTGACTGCCGGCATAGGCATCATCAGTAATTTTCGCACCTGCATCGATAAATGCGCTGTCAATATAGGAGGCTTTTACGCCTGCACCACTTTGAACAACAACAGTATGACCGCTTGCAGTGAGCTTTTTGACTGTTTCAGGAGTAGCGGCGACGCGAGTTTCGCCCGCAACGCTTTCGGTTGGTATTCCGATTTGCATGAGTGTTCCTCAAGCTGTGATTGTGGGTATGGAAGTTTTTTGGTAAAAGACTTCCGTGCTAAGTCCTACACAAAGGCGTGTGATTGTACTGCAAAATAGTTTCTATTTTGCCAGTGAATGTCGATATTTTTTTATAAACGATTAAATAATGAACATTATTTTAATTATTACTTTTAAAAACAACTCATTAGATCAATGAAACATTAACATAATTTAACTAGACAATAGAAAATTGAAAACTTAGCGCCCTTGATAAATGTCAAATTACGCCAGAATATTGGCGTAATTTGACATTATGATCATAATTGCAAAGTATTTTAAAAGCTCAAGGTACCGATTTTCTCGATGCCAATGCTAACCAACCACGAATAATTCGATATAAATGCCAGAAAAAAGCAAAAAACCACAACAACCCACCTGCTAACACTAATAATCCACTCAAGGAAAGTAAGCTAGCACTGCCCATTGGATCATCGGTCGCTAGTGCTGCAAATCCTGTCGGTAAACCTAAAAACAGTAAAACAGTCGCAACAATACACATCACGATCACATACCAAAAGGTATTAATTTGCCAATTAAAATGACTTTCTAACCAAGTACCTTGCGCATCACCACGTTTAATATAGTTAATAATAATGGCGATGAGCCACGTTAAACCCGCAGTGAAGAAGCTGAATAGATATAGCGCATAAGTAATGTGATTGATAAAAACCAATCCACCATCATCTGATGAAGAACCCTGTGCTTGATTGATCGCGTAGTTACTCATCGTATCCTCTACGGTTTAGTCAATGTTGCCTGCAATTGTAAGATGTCACCCATCTGCTGTTCTACGTCTAATTGGTCAATCTGAATGCCTGACTGTGCGAGCTTTGTAAGCCAAGTGCCCAATACTGCAAAGCTTTGATGACGTGTCGTCACCATGACCTTTCCAGCAGTTTCAGTCTGAGTGACTGTCAGACCTTGCTGCGCTGCACTGGTTTGTACAAGGGTAGACAATGATTGAACAGGCCCTGAATTGGCTTGAAGATGAGGCGCTTGTCCTCGCATCCAAAGCAAAAGTTGTCGTTGTTGATCTGCATCATCTTTGGCAAGTGCAGCCTTATGATGCAACCAGTAACCGCCGCCAACAATGATCAAAACTGCGAGAAACACACCTAATATGAGCAAGGCCAATTGATCACGTTTCGGTAAACGACCAAATGCAATTTGCAATGTATTCATTTGGCTATTCATTTTTGTCATGAACGCTGTATTACTTAAATTCATAGCTTCACCCGTATCGTACCTGACACTTGACCAGCATCACTTCCCGCTTTTTTTGGTGCTGTATTCACTGCACCTAATTCTGCGGTTAAACCTTGTGTGGCTATTTGTGTTCTAAGACTTTCTAATGCCGCCAAACTTGGAGCATTGATTTGCAGTTCTAACTGACCTACACCGCCACTGCTGGCATAGTGAATCTTCTGGGCAGGTAAATTGGCCTGACTAAGCGCGGGTCCAACTCGGCTAATGATCGAGAGTGCGGTCATATCCACTGCACCTAGACCATTCAAATGACCTTGCATTTGTCGTTTCAGATCAACAATACGTTTTTCGTCTGGAAACCATTGGCGATACTGTTGTTCAGCTTGGGCTTTAGTGGCTTCCTCAATATGGTGATAACGCCAAATACAAAGTGTGTCATAAAGCATTTGTACAACGATCGCACCAATCAATACAGCAGCAACGACTTTCCAATAGGGTGAAATGCCTAATTCTTGCGTCCTAACAACGAGGTTATAAGGATGTTTAACCGTTATACCATCAATTGCAAATACAGATGTCACAGGTAAATCGAGTGCTCGCCAATCTAATCCAGAAAGATTTTTCTGCGTATCTAAGATTGCTCGATCTGCATCATTAATTTGTCCGATGACTTGAATACGTTTGACATCACTTAATCGCGCAAGCGTGATTTCTAAATTGTCGGCCGATACCGCATAAGCATCATCTAAACGCAAAATACGATTTGTGCCATCCAACAACAACGTTGCACTACCCTCTGTCATGGGTAATAACAAAAAGTCTGGCAAAGCGGCGACAACACGCCAAGGTGTTAATCCAAAACTGGATAGTAAAGCCGCAACATCTTGCTGTGGTTTAGCCAATACAGTGAGATTAGTTGCGTGATGTTGATGACGTATATCTAGCTGGTCGATTGGCGTAAGCGTGTATTCTTCCAGCAAATAACGCACACCGTTTGTACCCATCTGACGTAATTGTGGACGGGACATGGTTTGACGCAACATTTGAACGGTTGACGTTGGGAAAAACACAGTCACTTCTGTGACATTTTCAGACGCCGTTGCGGCTAATAATGCATCCCAGCCTATCGCTGTCTGCCAATGTTCAGCGGTATTATTTAAACCATCGTGTGATAAACGACTTTTGGAAACACGCCAACGAAACGTATTGACCACTGTTGCGCCATCTTGACCGATGTTTTGACTCGTTCCGCCGTACTCAGGCATCCACAAATACAGCATTATTGATTACTCCAAACCATCAGCTTAAATCCCCTGATGGCGCAAATCGTGCCTTCTCAACAGAAAGTCCAAGTAAAATAAGCGGCTGTTCAAAAACACGCGCTTCCGCCAAACTAAAACCATCAGGATCTTCATCCGTCAGCAATCCCGCCATGTATGCAATCACATTCATATGGCAGACGACAACAATACATTTAGCAGAATATTGTGAAGGCAGCATCGACAACGCATCTAATGCAGCACGTGGATCGGCATCAGGTGTGATTTCATCCAAAATGTGTAAAGGTACATCAGGTAGTTTTTCTTGAAATGCAGCCACCGTTTGTTGTGCGCGCTTATAGGTACTTGCAACCAGTAAATCTGGGTGGTATTTTTTCAAAACCTGCTTCGCTGTCGAATGTGCTTGAGCAACACCACGCGCTGTTAAGTTACGTCCTGCGTCATTGGTTTGATAAGGCTCTGCCTCACCATGACGCACTAAGATTAATTGCATAATGAATCTTTAATTCCCTTTCAATTCTTGCAAGCTTATGGATTATGAGGTTGTTCAGCATGCGGCAGTACAAACTCGACATCGCTACGATGACCTGTTTGCATTAATGAGAGTGCAATACCCAGCGGCGGCTTACCTTCATAAATCACCTCATACAACGCACAAGTAATCGGCATATAAACATCCAGTGCCTTGGCCTGTGCACGCACTTGGCGAATGGTATTAATACCTTCCGCAGTTTGCCCTAATTCCTGTATCGCTTCTTCTAAAGTTTTGCCATTACCCAAAGCGAATCCGACTTGATAGTTCCGACTGAGTGGACTGCTACACGTTGCGATCAAATCGCCAACGCCAGACAATCCTAAGAAGGTTAATGGATTAGCACCCAATCTCACCGCAAAGCGACTCATTTCGGCCAATGCACGTGTCAACAGCATAGCGCGCGTATTTTCACCCAAGTGATAAGCCGAACCCATGCCCATCGCAACTGCATAAATATTTTTAAGTGCGCCGCCCAACTCCACACCTTGTACATCAGTATTGGCAAATACCCGAAACAAAGCACTGGCTAATGCGCGATGAACCGCTTCACGTACCGCTTCGCTTGGACTGGCAATTACGCTTCCTGCTGGTAGTCCTGCCATCAGTTCTTT
>JASLFQ010000259.1 GCA_030150595.1 Aquirhabdus sp. | reverse complement strand
GTTCTGGCGCACGGAAATCCACACTTAAAAATCCACCATCCACATCCACAATCGCAACCAGCGTGACGTGTGGAAAATGATGACCTTTTGCCAGCATTTGTGTGCCAAGCAGAATCGCTGCACCCGCTTGATTGGCGCGTTGATAAATCTTCTCCCAACTGCCGACGCGACTCGTTGTATCTCGATCAACACGAATCAGTGGATGAGTCGGGAAACGTGCGACAAGTGCTTCTTCCAGACGTGCTGTTCCTGTTCCTGTTGGAACAAGATTGACAGATTTACAAGCAGGGCACTCAGTCGGTAAGCGACTTTGATAACCGCAATGATGGCAATGCAAGTGCTGCTTTGGCGTGTAATGTACGGTCAAATGGGCGTCACAGCGTGGACAATCTGCTTGCCAACCACAGGAATCGCATAACAATACCGGTGCAAAGCCTCGACGATTAAGAAAAATTAAAACCTGTTCTTCTGCTTTTAGGCGCGTTTCTATCGCATCCAGCAGTGGCATGCTTAGTCCACTTTCTCTTTTCTTGCCGCGTAAATCGATGAGATTAATCCGCGCAAAATCCGCATCACCCGCACGTTCTGTGAGGTGCAGATGTAGTAATTTTTTTTCGCCAGCCAGATGAAGGCTTTCAAGTGATGGTGTTGCCGAACCAAGCACAACTGGACACTTTGCGTCTGAGCCGCGTTTTAAAGCTACATCACGTGCGTGATAGCGAAAAGTATCTTGCTGTTTATATGAAAGATCGTGTTCTTCATCGATGACGATCATGCCAAGGTGCGGCATTGGTGTGAATACTGCCGATCGAGTTCCAATCACGATACTGGCTGTGCCTGTTTGGGCGGCTTGCCAAGCGCGTAACCGTGCAACATCGGTCATGTTGGAGTGCAGCATGACGATTTCAGCATGAAAACGCGCTTTAAAACGATTAATCGTTTGTGGCGTTAAACCAATTTCAGGTACTAATACTAAAACTTGCTGACCTGCTTCCAGCACAGGTTGCATGGCTTGCAAATAGACTTCAGTTTTACCACTGCCCGTTAAACCATTGAGTAAGATGCCTTGGAATTTTCCGATTGCTTTATGGATTTGTGTGATTGCATTTAGTTGTTCGTTATTAGGCGTCAGCGGCATGTGTGCCAGTGTCACTGGATGAAACTGTGGCTGAGTCGGTTGCATGAATGACTCAACAAAACCTCGTTTTTCCAGTTGAAGAAGCGCACTTCGCTCGACGCCCATGAGCAGCAAAATACTTTCTGGCGCGCCGCGTTCGTCGTGTAAGCCTAAAATCTCAAAACTTTTTCTTTGCTTGGGTGAGCGCGATAATTCAGCAATATTGGCAATAGCCGTTGTTCGCCAATAGCAGGTTAATAAATCTAATGTTCGACCTTGCCGTAATAGAGCGGGTAGTGCTGCACTAAGCACTTCGCCGATTGGATAGTGGTAATAGTTCGCCGCCCAAATCAGTAAATTTAAGAGTTGCTCAGAAACAATCGGATTTTCATCGATGACTTCAATAATCGATTTAAGATGATGTGCAGCGCCTGACTCCAAAAGAACAGCATCATTAATTGTGCCTTTGGTTTCAAAGCGCGAGGTTTGTAATACAACGCCCACTAACTCTCGCGATCCAAACGGTACGCGCACGCGACATCCTGCCGTTGGCATTACAAAATCGGCAGGCAGGAGATAGTCAAATAATTCAAACAGCGGAACAGGTACTGCGACCTGTACGAGATATGAATTCATGCGCTATGCATTAATCTTTTATCGGGAGTGATATTAATCAGCCAATACCATGACGCCATCCATTTCAACCAATGCGCCACGTGGCAAGCTGGCGACGCCTAATGCGGCACGTGCTGGATAAGGTTCAGTAAAGTATTCGCCCATGATCTGATTAACCAATTGGAAGTTGGCGAGATCGATTAGGAATATGTTGATCTTTGCAATATCTGCCAATGATCCGTCAGCTGCTTCACAAACGGCTTTCACATTATCAAAAACACGGCGGATTTGAGCTTCGATGCCATCCACTAATTGCATGGATTGTGGATCTAAACCGATTTGTCCTGATAAGTAGACAGTGTTACCAGTTTGAATCGCTTGTGAGTAAGTACCGATAGCAGCAGGAGCATTTGCAGTATGAATGACGCGACGCATAGAACTATTCCTATAAAAATGAAACGTAAAAAGAATTTATTGATTCAGTATTTGATGTTGAGCGTAAAATGAAATCATACATCATGTGATGAAATTGGATTCTATAAACTTATTTATAAATTAGCATTCACGAACTCATAAGAAAGCAAAAGCTTCATCTCGTGGGTGTCTTACCGTTTAACTTTGCAATGGAAGGAGCCGCCTACCGCGGGTCTTCTTGCGACAGGGTGAAGCAGTGCTTCACTTAATCCAGTCTCATTTCTTGGCAAAAGTAAGCATGAGGAAGAACAAAGCACCGCTTTGTTCTAACGCAAGGTGTCCGTCGCAAAACTCGCTTAAAGGGAGTGACCTTTAAAATTGAGGCATACCAAAAATATCATGCATTTGAATAATTCTCAGACAGCTCAAACAGTTGCTCTGGACGGGCTAGAAGCAAAAGCATTGAAAATAATGAGCAAACTACGCGATGCCATTTTCTTCATCAAGTAATCTTTCTTCAGCACTACGCCCAAAGAGTGCGCGGAAATTTAAATTGGCTTGCAATACCAATTGATCTTCTCTCAATTCGGCTTTGTTGATTTCCACGCGGCGAAGCACACGCATGACTTTTTGGCGTTTGGCGAGCCATCTTTTTAGGTCGAGATGAATGAGGTCGTTATGAACCGTCACGATGCCGAGACGACTTAAAATATCCGCGAGCGGATCAATTCCTTTGATGCGATAAAACCACATGGCGATATGAAAGGCGATTTTCTTTGTCCATTTATTAAAATCAATTTGAACCACTTGGGTTCCATTTTTTTGTTCAAAGACCAGTTCTTGGGTTGTCCGATTCAGATGAAGCTGTACTAAATAGAGATCAACATAAAGTTGAGCATTTACACCTTTAAAGTCAACGGTTGCAAATAGACGTAGCCAACCATCAAATATGTCGGCATGGAGGTCTTTAATTTGATCGACATTTTCGGTGACATAGCGTGCGATAAAATCGTTGAGCAGTTTTTGCGATAGTGGAAGTTCACGTTCTTCCTCTATCAATTCTTCGGCTTTCTGGTAAAAGTCTTGGACACTCCCCACCAGTCGTTCTAAAAAATTTGCCATAAGATGCTCTTCATCAATCCTTCTTTACTATGCTTATCGACGCATATTGATGTATTGGTGTGACGCAATGATGCAATTAAATGCTCGTTTGGGTTTTACATGATATGATTTTACACATTAGCGTGTATTTGTGAGTGTAGATTCATTTAAAAATCGCCTATATTAGTGCCAATTAATGCATTCTCGCGCAATAATTCCAAATGGAATCGAAATTAAATCATGGTAGAGCTGCAAGTAAACCGTTTTTATGCATGGATGCCCATTTCAATGGCGTGGCAAAAAGTCTCTCAATTTATGCATGCGTGCCGTTCAGATCGCGTTTTAGCGTTGTCTGTTTTATTGGCGGTCTCGTTGCATGTGGTTTTTATTTTTGCA
Source organism: Aquirhabdus sp. (assembly GCA_030150595.1). Lineage (GTDB taxonomy): Bacteria > Pseudomonadota > Gammaproteobacteria > Pseudomonadales > Moraxellaceae > Aquirhabdus. The sequence continues at coordinate 328 of JASLFQ010000259.1, read as the reverse complement.
ATCACGTTTGTCGCACCACACAATAATCAAGCCGTGATGCAAGATATTGCACTGGCAGTGACAGAATCTAAAGAAAAAAATCCTGATGCAGATTATCTGGCTCAAGCGAATCAACAAGGTTCAGGCGTGTTGCGGTCGGCGCATCGTTTAACCAGTCCAATGCAAAACCAAAGTCAGAATCAAGAAATTCACGAACAAAACGTCACGATTCATATTATTCAGCAAAAAGCCGATCCTGAAGAAGCCAGCGAAGCAGGCGAGCGAACACTGACGACTTCCGCAAGTTGGAAGATTCAGAAACAAGCAGAAAAAAATCGACGAGCGCATC
>JASLFQ010000224.1 GCA_030150595.1 Aquirhabdus sp. | reverse complement strand
GAATGTTTTGGAATAACGGAATACCTTGTCCTAGCAGAATCGGATTGACGAACAGCCAATACTCGTCGATGAGGTTTTCCGACATCAGCGCATGCGTGGCGGTGGGGCTGCCAAACACGAGAATCTCGCTGCCTGTGCTATCTTTAAGCGTGCTGATTTTAGCGTTCAAATTGCTACTGATGATATGGGTGTTGGGATGATCCTTTTCCGATAGGGTAGTCGACAGCACTACTTTGCGCGCGCCTTTATACCAGCGCGAATGCGCGTGATCATGGGCGCTGGCATTGGGCGCGTCGGCAGCGGTCGGCCAGTACGCCTCCATCATCTCAAAGGTGACGCGGCCGTAAAGGGCAGTGTCGGTCTGCTGAATCCGCTGCTCGACATATCGGAACATCTCCTCGGAGAAGTTGACCCAGCCGAGGCTATGCTCACCTTCAGCGGTAGATGACACGAAGCCATCTAGTGACACATGAACAAACGAAACGATTTTACGCATGATTTTCTCCTTGCTGATCTTTTAACGAGCCTTGTGATTCGCTTTTGCTGACGTAGTCCGCAAGGCGCGCCAGTGTTTGGTTGCCGCCTTCAATCGCACCAAATTCTTCGACCACCTTGTTGCGTGCTGCCGCAGTCGGGAAAATCATATGGATGGTGACTTTGGTTTTTCCATCCACGACTTCAAACGTCCAAGTCGATTCAAAAACTGCATTTGGGTCTCCCTTATGAGTGCCACCGACGCAGAATTCGATGCGTTGCGGTTTGTTGATGACCGTATACACGCTACGGTTGGGATAGTCTCTTCCATCTGGGCCGTGCATGATGTGATGCCATTCACCACCGACGCGAAAATCCATTTTCTCCAGCGTGTTGGTAAAACCATTTGGCCCCCACCAATGCACGATATGTTCGGGTTTGGTCATCGCATCCCATACCAGTTCGCGTGGCGCATCGATCAGACGCGTTATGATAATTTCGCGGTCACTGGTGTCTGCATTAGTCTTCCTTTCCTGCACTTTGCATCTCCTCGGATTGAAGTATTTTAAGATATGCCTCCAGACGATCTAGGCTTTGCTCCCAGTACTGGCGATATTGCTCGATAAAATCGGCAGCCTCGCGCAATGGTGTGGCATTGAGCTGGCAGGGTCGCCATTGCGCGTTGCGACCCTGTGTGATCAGTTTGGCGCGCTGCAAAACCTTAAGGTGTTTGGTCACTGCTGGCGCACTGATGGCGAACGGCTTGGCAAGCTCGGCGACGGTGGTTTCGCCAAGGGCTAACTGCGCAAGTATCGCGCGACGCGTTGGATCAGCGAGCGCGGCGAAAGTGGTGCTTAGAGAGTCGATAGTCATAGGTATTACATTAAGTAGTTAATTAACCTTATGGTTAAATATAGCTTGTATTAAAACCGCTTGTCAACTTAGCGTGATCTGTCAATCGAATTGTGTGGCGGCTCAATACCTTTTGAGCATGGTTAGTTACTCTAGCTACGCCAACTTACCCGTCGAAAAATATCATACCGCAAAGAAGACGCAATAATGGTTATTCAATTTCTTTTGAATATGGTGCATTCGACTGTATCCGGCACATCGACTCAGTTGCCGTCAGTGAACGACGGTTAAATAATCACCGCATAGTGATCTCTGACATCACAGCAAGATTGCGGATTTATCGGTTACATCCGAACTAAGGATAGACTCATGAAAAAAACATTTACCCGCTGCACCATGGTTGTATCGTTACTTGCAGGAGCTGCTCTGGCATCCATTGCTCACGCGACAACTGACCCATTTTATACCTATACTGGCAACACCCCATTAGCATCAATCCCCGTGGGCACCGTGGTTAATCAAAGAACCGTAACCTATGATCTGGCTGGGTTTCCAACGAAGTTAACTGCTGTGCAGTTGCTTTACCGCACCAATAATGCCCAGAACCAAGCCGTCGTCAACGTCACGACAATCCTCAAGAGTCCAACAAATAACGGTAAGGCGATCTCCTATCAATCATTCTACGATTCCTTAAACCCTGCTGATGAGCCATCACAGGTGATCGCAGGAAATAAAGGCTTTCCTACTTTCACTTTAGGTAATTCTGTTGCTACTGCTGAATCTGTTGTGATTGCGGCAATGGTGGCGGCTGGTTACACCGTGATTGTGCCTGATACCGAAGGTCAGACCGCCGACTTTGCTTCTGGACCAGAATATGGCATGACCACCCTGGATTCGATTCGCGCGGCGCTCAATACCCCAGCCAGTGGCCTAACTCCTTTGAGCAGGGTGGCGATGGCGGGATACTCTGGCGGTGCGATTGCGACCAATTGGGCAGCGCAACTTGCCCCAACCTATGCACCTGATGTCAATCAACAGTTGGTGGGTGCCACTTATGGTGGCATATTGGTTGATCCCATCCATAATCTCAATTACGTGAATGGTAGCGTAGGATGGGCGGGTGTTGCCCCAATGGCATTAGTCGGTTTGGCGCGGTCTTATAATATTAACATCACCCCTTATCTGAGTAACACTGGACAGCTGGTATTTAATGATATTCAGAATCAAGGAATAGCCTACATTTTGGCGAAATACGCGACCTTGCAGTGGTCTACACTGCTCAAGCCGCAATATGCCAACGATATTTATAGTATTCCTGCGCTTGTATCAGCCGCCAACAAGGTGGATGCTGGACTTATTGGATCTCCAACGATTCCTCTTCAAATGGTTCAGGGGACGGTCGGCCTTGCTGATGGTAACTTTAGCCTGCAACCAGGCGATGGCGTCATGTTATCCAATGACGTGCGTACGCTGGCGAAAAAGTTTTGTACGAGCGGTACCTCCGTCCAGTACATTGAATCCCCGACAGAACATTTAAGCACTACTGTCGTATGGGCAGCCGCTTTATTGCCGTGGATTAACGCACGTTTCGCTGGAACTCCAGCACCTAGTAACTGTGGGTTGATCCAGTTGCTGCCAAGTAACTCGTTGGCTGCCCAGACGGTTCATTAGAAGTCCTAAAGTAATCAGAGGAAGTTCGCGGCTTAGGTTGAGCCGTGAACTTCTTTTTTTGGCTATTGTATTAGCGACGAAACATCGATGTATTGATCGGTCATATCAGCTTGTACATACAGAAAAGAATAAAAAATGTGCATGAGAAATATTATTGACAATTGATATTGTCAATAATTGGCGTTAGTATGATTTCGCTGGTTGGTGGACGTTGTACTCATCAGCAGCATGCCAGTGTGTGAATAGAATGTCTTGAGAAAGACGATAAAATGATTGATAAGTGATGCAAGGACGATTCAATATTAAAATATCAAAGCAGGCCGAAGGTAGTGTCAGTGCTTTCTATGCACGTGCATTAAAGGATTATCTCGAAACGATCGGGATTGATCCGGTGAATGTGTTCGATCCCATTTTTCTTGCTGAATTGAATGATGGTGGAGAGCGTATCCCGATTTCTCATTGTCAAGACGCGATGGAACGCGCGATTGCTTATACCCATGATCCAGATTTAGGGCTCAAGGTCGGAGAGCATTTACGTCCAAAACATCTTGGCATGTTTGGCTTTGCAGCAATGAGCAGTCAGAATGTGGGTGATGTCGTCGAGATGTTGGTCAATTACCAGTTATTAATTGCAGACATTAATACGGTTCATCTGGTTCAGGACGAGGATCGAATCGAACTGCATTGGCAACCCTTTCGCGGCCCCTCCACGTCCTTTTTCATGCAGCAAGCCTTGGCCTGCTGGATCACGATTGCGAGACACCTGACGTCCAATTTTGCAATGACCTGTGATGTACATTTCAACTTTAAGCAGCCGACCCAACTGGATGTGTATCAGCGTATCTTTGGTGGGGCGATATATTTTGATGCAGCGGTTACCAAGCTGGTCTTTAATAAGTCGGTTCTAGATATCCCTTTAATCCAAAGTGATCCACTCACCTATGATGTACTCATCAATCAGTTGAACAAGACCTGTCAGTCCATGAAACAGTCGACGTTTTTGCAAAAATTACGGGGTTATCTGTCGGCGCATTTAGCCAAAAATCAGGTGTCGATTATCGAGGCGGCAGCAGCATTCGGTACTGCACCACGTACTTTGCAGTATCAATTAAGCAATCATGGCGTAAGCTATCGCGATTTTCTAGAGCAGGTTAGGCAAGAGCAAGCCGAGTATTATTTGCGACATACCAATTACAGTTTGTACGAGATTGCACTTTTGCTGGGCTATTCGGAGCAGAGCCCATTTCAGAATGCGTTTAAACGCTGGACGGGGACGTCCCCGAATGAGTTCCGTAAATCTAAAGATCAATGATAGCGGGTTAAGTGTATGTTAGTTGGTAGTTGACGCAACATGGGTCAGTTCTCGCTTCAGTGACAACTGTTGCGTCGCCGAATGACAAAATCTTGATCCTTAACCGCGAACAATTTTTTTGACGGTGCCACGTAAAATGGCTGGGACATAATTCAGGCCGTTATCAATGGTGTCGTTCAGAGTTTGCCATTATTTTTGTTGGGCGGCTGTGATTAAACCATCCAGTTGAGAAAGGTGCGTTTCACTCAGTACGGATAGGTCTTCCAATTCTGTGGAGGAGACTTTTAACGTGTTTGCAAGTTGTTCTAGAGCTTGATTAGGCATAACGAAGTCTCTGGTAATAGTGGGTTGATCATGTCGTGTCTTATTGATGAATACATTGACTGAATTAAAACAACCTTTTGTCTATAAAGATAGTTGAGTAAACGTAGGATACTTATCTTGAGGACGTCTGCTATGGACTAATATACATATGTAAAATTTAAGATTTCTTCCCGATAGATATAGCTCAGAATATGTCTATGTATGTGTTAAATTAAGTAAAAACCTTCCTGAAAATTACGAAATATTATGAGAACTGAACAAGAAATTTTTGATGAACTAGAAATGCTTAGCTCTCAAGATGGTTTTTGGGAGGTCATTGCTTTTTTTTGCTGGAAAGACACTTTTATTCACTTTTCTGGTGATAAGTTGGAAAGAGAGGCTTTTGCACAGCAATTTGATAGGACTCGCCTATCCAGAACGGAGCTTTCGACGCTCATTGGCCTAGCCTGTAAAAGCGGATTTAACGCCAAAAAATTGGACTTACAAGAGTTAAAAGAAAGAGCAGAGCATATCTGGCAACTTCTTGAGGATCTACATAATAGTTTTTACCCGCCACTAGACTCTGCAGCTTTGTTTGCAAAATTCGATGTCAAAGATGGGGAAGTACCAAGCTTTGGTAAGTTTATGCAAGAGCTAAGTGCAGGTGGTGATAAAAATGATTTCATGAGAGAAGCTATATTTTACGGAGGGGAGGCGGTTTTCAAACATCAATATAGAGATATATCTAAGCGTCGTTATTTCTGTGATGAGGGTTGGCTTAAGGTAAACAAGGGCTTTAATATTTTACAGGCGGCTGATGTCATTTCCTTAATAGAACAAATTCAATTAGAAAAAGCTAATCAATCAAATTTGTCAACTTCAAGCTGGCCATTACCATACCATCTACCCATATTTAGTTTTGATATATCTGAAGTTGTAATGCGAAGTAGCTTAGACAGAGGGATTGTCGAGGCAGTGATAGCTGCTTTTTCTGCTAAGCCAGAAGAAGGAATGGATTGCTTTAAAAGCGTCGATGATTTTAACCACAGAAACGCATTTCCCATTATTAAAATTGATGCAGATACTTACACAAGCTTTCAAACATACAGCTTGTGGGAGGCTCTCTATGAAAATCCATTCTTTTGGTTTAATGCAGATACAAACTATAAAGCCATTGCGAGTAAACATAGAGGGGATTTCACTGAGGATTTTACCGCTGAGCGTTTAGCTCTAGTATTTGGTGAAGAGAATGTTTTAACCAATATTGATATCTTCGATGGTAAAGGAAAAGCTGGTGAGATCGATGTCTTAGTCACGTTTGGATATTTTGCAATTGTAGTGCAGACTAAGTCCAAAAAACTCACAATTGAAGCTCGTAAAGGAAATAGTAAGCAACTAGAAGGAGATTTTAAGAAAGCAATTCAAGATGCCTATGACCAGGCAAATTTATGTAGTCAATTGCTGCAGGAAAAAGGGTATACGTTCAAAGATCAATCTGGCAATCAAGTTAATATTTCATCAGACTTCAAGAAAATATTTCCAATATGTATTGTTTCTGAGCATTTTCCTG
>JASLFQ010000215.1 GCA_030150595.1 Aquirhabdus sp. | reverse complement strand
GTCGTCAAAGGCTATGCGTCGCATGAACAGAAAGTCTTGACGGAAGTCACTGAGGCACGTGCTTCGGTTGCAAGCATCAAAGTGACGCCAGAGTTGGTGAATGATCCCGTTGCGTTTAAGAAATTTACGGATGCCCAAGATCAACTGCAAGGTTCATTATCACGTCTCATGGCAGTCACAGAAAATTATCCTGATTTGAAGGCTAATCAAAACTTTCTGGATTTATCTGCATCGATTGAAGGCACAGAGAACCGCATTGCCGTTGCACGTGGTCGTTATATTAAAGCGGTGCAAGATTACAACTTAACCGTGCGCCAATTCCCATCTAATCTGACTGCAAAGGCAGTCGGTATGCAGGTGAAACCGAATTTTAGCGTGGGTAATGAAGCTCAAATTTCACAAGCGCCGACGGTTAATTTTGGTGGGTCGTAAGGCATGAATGCCTTTGCAGCGGTGAGATCAACTTTTCTGGCGAGTACGCTTGGATTGGTGATTAGTCTTACTAGTTTTCCTGTGTTTGCCGATGATGCGGTAGATACGGTCGTTGCTGCAAATGTCGCAAAAACGACGGCGTTGGGATCGTTGCCAAAATTAGTCACGACTCCTTTGCCCTCGAAGAGTGTTTCTCCAAATCAAGCCAATGTAAATGCAACTCCACAATCTGCGCCCGTGATTGCTTCTGGAAATGGCGGATTTCTCACGCTACCCACATTAAACGCGCCTGTACTCGATCAGTCTGGGGTGTTGAGTGCAGCGGATAATCAGCAATTGAGTGATAAGTTACGTGGAATTCACGATGCAGGACGCGCGCAAATTGGTTTGATCCTCGTCAAGAGTACCCAAGGCGAACCGATTTTTGATTATGCAGGGCGAGCGTTTACCGCTTGGAAATTAGGTGATGCCAAGCGTGATAATGGTTTATTGATTGTCGTCGCGACGCAAGATCGCAAGATCCAGATTTTGACAGGCTATGGTTTAGAAGGGATTATTCCTGATGTGATTGCATCGCGCATTATTCGCGAGCAGATCACGCCGCAATTTATTAATGGTAATTATGCTGCAGGACTGAACGCAGGGATTGATCGGATTGATGCAATTCTGAAGGAAGATCCAGAGACCGCTAAAGCTGCCGCCGATCAAGTGAAAGCGCAACAACAGAATCAGCAACAGTCGCAAGGTGGCGTTTTTTCTGGTGGCTTAATCCTGTTGCTGATTGTGTTAGTTGTCATCGGTCAATTTACCCAAATGATTTTTGGGCGGTTATTGAGTTCTGGTGGACTTGCCGCTGCGGGTGTGGGTATTGGACTGTTTACTGGCGCGGGTTTGGCAGGCAGTTTATTGCTTGGTGGCGCTGTATTCGTATTGCTCTTGGTGGGTGTTTTGCCATTCTTAAGTATGTTTGGCGGTATGGGCGGCGGTCGTGGAGGTGGCTTTAGCGGCGGCTATGGTGGTGGCGGTGGTTCATTTGGCGGTGGAGGCGCATCAGGATCATGGTAAAACGTACTCTCATGTCTAAAAACCATCCTAATCGTGAAGAACCTAGCGCGGATTTTGGGCGTTGGTTGCGGCAATGTTTCTACATGCCATGGCTGGCGAGTCGGCGATTTGATGCTGCGGCGCGTGCTGCAGTTGAACAGGCCGTAACGGCTGCTGAGGCAGGTCATGTAGGTGAGATTCGTGTCGTGATCGAAGGACATCTGCCGCTGAACACTGCGTTATACCAAAGTACCATTGGGCGTGCGCGCGACTTATTTGCATCGCTGGGTGTTTGGGATACTGAGCAAAATAGCGGTGTCTTATTCTATGTGAATCTATGTGAGCATCGGGTCGAAATCGTCGCCGATCGTGGCATCAATGCTAAGATTGAGCCAACACGGTGGCAGTCAATTTGTCAGCAAGTGACCGCAAAGTTGGGTGACAATGCGCATCAGCATGGTGTGGTGTTAGGCGTAGAGCTGATTGGTGCAACCTTAAGTGAGTTCTATGCAGGACTTGAAATCGATAAAGAGAATGAGCTGAGTGATGCGCCGATTTTCCTATAGTGTGGATTCACTTTTATACTGTTGATTAAGGTGCATTGATTAAAAAATTAGATGACGTAAATATGCATAAATTCATTCAACTACAAGTCATTCCAGCCAAAGAATTAAGCGCAATTGATAAACAATCCATCCAAGATCTATGTACTCGTGCATATGGTGAAGATGTGTGGTGTGATTATGAGTATTTAAATGCTGCATTTCATGTCGTAGGGCGCGATGAGGGTGTGATTGTTGCTCATGCGCTATGGGTGAATCGAAGTTTGAGTGTGAATGGCTGTACACCGCTCATGACTGCTTATGTGGAATATGTCGCAACAGAACCATCATTTCAGGGGCTAGGTTTAGCTTCACAATTGCTTCGATTCTTGGTGGATTATATTCAGAAAAATGACGTTGTCCGTGCAGAATTACAACAAGAGCAATCTTATGAGTTAGCGGCGCTAGCGCCTGAAGATTCTGGGTTTTACGAGCGATTGGGTTGGGAGCTGTGGCAAGGCGATCTTTATATCCGAGAGAATGGACAATTGATTTCGACGCCAGATGACGATGTGATGATTTATCGTTTAACGACAACGCCGACCATTTCGGTCACCGATGATTTATCTGCAGAATGGCGTGAAGGTGAGCTGTGGTAATCATCTGTATTTATTTGAATCATCGTTTTTGATTCCAGTCGCGGTATCATTTGCCACTCACATTCTTAGTTCTTTGTGCTCATGCCAATTTCTGATTTCGCCTTTCTCGGATTCTTCGCTTTTTGTGCTGGATTGATTGATTCAGTAGTGGGTGGCGGCGGTTTAATTCAGATTCCTGCGTTATTCAATGCTTTTCCAAATGCATTACCTGCGACTATTTTTGGTACCAATAAAATCGCGGGGATGTCGGGGGCATTTTCTGCCGCATGGTCGTATGTGCGTCGCGTCAAATTACCGTGGGCATTGATTATTCCAGCAATGGTGGCCGCCTTTGTCATGGCGTTTACGGGTGCCGCGATTGTGTCGTTAATTCCCAAAGCGATTATGCAACCTGTGGTTTTTGTATTACTCACTGTGATGGCAATCTATACCTTCCATAAAAAAGAATTTGGTTTATTACACACGCCTTCTGTGATTGGATGGCGTGAAAAGTTCATGGGAATTCTCGCAGGCGGTGCGATTGGTTTTTATGATGGCGCATTTGGACCAGGAACGGGAAGCTTCCTGATTTTCTTGTTTATTCGTTTATTTTCATTTGATTTTCTGCATGCTTCGGCGGCATCAAAATTGGTTAATGTGGCGACGAATGCTGCCGCGCTTTTATATTTTATTCCGACAGGTCATGTGCTGTGGCAGATTGCGTTGATCATGGCGCTGTGTAATGTAGTAGGATCTTTGACAGGAACGCGATTAGCACTCAAGCATGGCGCGGGGTTTGTGCGGGGACTATTTTTAGTATTGCTTGTGGGCTTGATTGGTAAGATGGGCTGGGGTATTTATATTCGAGGAGTTTAAACCGTCAGATTGCCACTTTTGATATTCGATTTGAGTTGATCCGTATCAATGTTAAAGCCAGCGCGAATGAGTTCTTCAACAATGGCAGTTTGCCATGATTCCAATGTGTCCAATGGAATATAGATAACACCATTGATATGTATTGGAATTTCAGCGTTGCCTTTGATGAGTGCGCATACTTTGCGGCGACCCAACTTGGCAATCAAATAACCATGTTCAAACACGATATGTTGTTGCGCTCGAGGTTTTTGTTCTAGACCTGTTGGTGTATACAATACAATCGCAAATCCAATATTAAGATTTTCTTCAACTTTTTCGATAATTGTTTTTTCACCACGAATCTGTTCATGAAGAATAATTGTGGATATGCCGAGTTTTTCTAAGAACTTGACGATAATATCTCTGGCAAAGTGATCTCTTCCATGCACCAGCAGTACTTTGGCATGGTTGGATGGTTTCATTTCCTCTTGTGAAGCTGTTGTGTTTTTCTTTTCTAATAGTGTAGACAAAGCTCTGTTAAATACCGTGGTGGT
>JASLFQ010000192.1 GCA_030150595.1 Aquirhabdus sp. | reverse complement strand
ACCCGCTTTTCGTTAAATTTGTTGAAAGCACTCATTAATGTAACCTTCTGTCTGGAGGATGAAGTTATCGCCTTGAAGACCGACAAACTACAGACAGAAGATTACAATTCGATTACAAGTTAAAAATAAAATCATTTATTGTTAGACACTTAGATCAAACTTAGGAAGCCTTCAAGTCGAATAATGATCGGTAAATGCTGACATTAATTGACTATTTTATGTTCTCAAAAGCATTTTAGGATCAATTCCGAAATACTCCTATGCAATGACAATCGTCTATCGATTCTCAATACACGACTTCAATATTATTAGAGTCGTCTTATTATCTCCAAACGTATAAACTCTTTTTAAACGATGAATCAATGAATCAGGAACGATCACGATGATGAAATCTGCGGCAAGAAGTAAACGGTCTAATATCATGCTTTTGGTATTACCTGGCACGCTTGCCCTATTGGTCGTGGTGCTCTCTTGGGTCGCCAACTCAAAATTGAACAATGACTACGTCGCAGTTACCCTTGCAAATAGAATCACTGGCAATCTCCAAACGCTGATGAGCCATGTAACCGATGGAGAAACTGGACAACGCGGCTTCTTGATTACAGGAAAAGAAACTTATCTGGAACCTTATAACTCATTTGTGCAAACTAGAGATGCTGACTTTCAAACAGTCGTCACATTGACTCAAGATGATCCCTTTTTGCAAAAACAATTAACGCAGCTAAAGCCGCTGATCGATGCCCGCACCCAAATGCTCACTGAGCTGATCCAACTCCGCCGTTCCCACGACCTACGCTATATACAAACATTGCCTACGCTTGATCAAGGCAAATTGCTGCACGACCAAATTCGCCGAACTATCAAAATCATGAGCGATCATGAACTGCAGAAAATTGCGCGAAGCAATCATGACGTAGCACTCGCCACCCGCATCGCTCATGACACGTTCCTACTCGTACTCATCGTGATTACAGGATTATGGATTTTCTTTGCCATTAATACCCGACGTAATCGCATCAAGAGTCAGGAGACCGAACGTGCCTTGGCAAAAGCGAGCGCTACCTTACAAAATATTATTGATCAAATGCCTGCTATCGTCACCTATTGGGATAGTCAGCTGTTAAACCGCCTAGGCAACAAGGCCTATCGAGAATGGTTTGGCGTAGATCCTGAGCTAATACTCGGTAAACATATCAAAGATGTCATTGGTGCAGAGAGATTTCAACAAATTGCATCTTATATACAATCTGCCCTACAAGGACACCCTGTGGTCTTTGAACTCAACATCCCTTATGTTGATCGACCTGATCGGCATGCGATTTTTTCTTATGTTCCAGACGTTGTTGATGGCCAAGTGCAAGGTATTTATGGATTTATCACCGATATCACACTGCTCAGACAAGCGCAGGCTGAAAAGGAACATCTACAGATCGAACTTGCGCGCAATTTCGCCTTACTCACGCGTATGGGAGAAGTAGCGAAGATGGGTGCTTGGGAGTTTGATATTTCTTCGCAAAAAATCACATGGTCAGCTGAGGTCTTTCGTATTCATGAGGTAGAGCCACCAACCGTGCCAGACCTTGAGCAAGCTCTCAATTTCTATCCTCCCGAGGCTCGTGCACAAGTCATCGCTGCAGTAGAAACAGCAAGCACACAAGGTGAAGGTTGGGATTTGGAGTTACCACTCACGACTGGAAATGGACGTTCAATTTGGGTGCGCCTTATCGGTCAAGCTGTACTGAAAGATGGTGCCCCAGTCAAACTCCTTGGCGCATTCCAAGACATTACTGCTCGTAAACAGGCCGAGGACGCGCTACGCGTCGCTAATGAAGCATTAGTGCTGGAACGTGACCGCGCCGATGCGGCAAATCGCGCAAAAAGCCAATTTCTTGCGAATATGAGTCATGAGATTCGCACGCCAATGAATGCGGTTATGGGAATGGTGCAGCTTCTCGGACAAACTGACCTCACATTACGTCAGCACGATTATGTGAATAAAACTCAGCAAGCGGCTAAATCTCTTTTATTGATTCTTAATGATATTTTAGATTTTTCTAAAATTGAAGCCGGCAAGATGGTTTTGGAAATTCAACCATTTTCATTAGACAAACTAATGCGTGATCTTGCAGTTATCCTGTCAACCAGCTTAGGAAAAAAGGATATTGAGGCACTACTAGACTTAGACGCCAAACTACCGATGGAGATCAAAGGCGACTCGCTACGTTTACAACAAGTACTGATTAATCTGATCAGTAATGCGGTCAAGTTTACCGAACATGGTGAAATCATACTTTCTTTGAAACTGATGAAATCGAGTAAATCCAAAGTTGAAATTGAATTTACAGTGCGTGACACGGGTATAGGCATTTCCAGCGAAAACTTAGAACACATCTTTGAAGGCTTCTCGCAAGCAGAAGCGTCAACCACACGGCGTTTTGGTGGCACGGGTCTTGGTCTTGCCATCAGCAAACGACTAGTTAAAGCAATGGGTGGACAGTTACAACTCGATAGCACGTTGGGCGTGGGCAGCCGTTTCTTCTTTTCCTTGCCCTTTGAACGTGTGGCGGGTGGAGAAGCGATGCAGAGCAAATATGTAGCATCCTTCATTCCTGGTTTGACGAGCGAACACAAATTACGTGCACTCGTTGTTGATGATAATCAAATGGCTCGCGAAGTGCTGGAGTCTATGGTGAGCTCTCTGGGATGGCAATGTGAGACTGCCTCTAGCGGAGAACAAGCTTTGAGGCTGATGCAGCAAGGTGTCGATCATGATCGTCCTTATGATGTCGTATTCATGGACTGGAAAATGCCAGAAATGAATGGACTACAAACAGCACAACAGATGCGTCGAGCCCATCATGAAACAACGATGCCCATTATCATCATGGTCTCAGCTCATGGACGCGAAGCATTAGCAGAAACATTGCTCGATGATCAAACCACGCTGGATGGTTTTTTGGTCAAACCCGTCACTGCATCGATGCTGTTTGATGCGGTGGTCGACGCCAAGTCGGGGATTAGCCATGTTGCTGCATCGCAGCGCCCAGCGTCCAGTCGCCTTGCAGGTTTACGATTACTGGTCGTCGAAGACAATTTAATGAACCAACAGGTCGCACGTGAATTACTCAGTAATGAAGGCGCTCAAGTTTCCGTAGCATCCAACGGTCGACTTGCCGTAGAGGCTGTATTAACAGCAACGCCTCTGTTTGATGTGGTGTTGATGGATATTCAAATGCCAGATATGGATGGCTACACGGCAACAGCATTGATCCGTGATGATGACAGAATGCGATCGTTACCGATCATTGCAATGACAGCGAATGTCATGCAAGCTGATCGAGAAGCGTGCTTAAACGCAGGAATGAATGATCATATTGGCAAACCAATTGATCTGGACATCATGGTCAATACAATTCTACGTCACTGCGGTAAGAGCCCCATAGACTCCTCAACAAATCAGCAGAATGATGTCAATGACACGTCCCATTTAGCACCCGACCATACCACTGGATACCATAAAGCATTACAACGGATTAGAGATGATCACGAACTTTTTATTCGCATGTCAAAAATGTTTGTCCAGAATGTCACAATCATGGCAAGCGACCTCTATGGGCATATAGCGCATGAGAAAAAAGATGAAGCTGCACGTTTATTACATACATTAAAAGGGATCGCGGGTACGATAGGTGCTGAGGAATTAGTGAAATTGACCTCTGCAATGGAAGAACAACTGCAACTTGCCAACAGCCTAACTGTATTAGCACCATTGACCGATCCGCTCAATGCCCTGATCCAAACCAGCTGTCAGGAGCTACTCGCTTTTGCCAGTTCACTCCAAAAGCCTGTAGTCGCAGAAACGACCGAACCTGTCGCCCGATTCGAAAAACGAGCTCTGCTGGAACAACTTGACCAACTGGATGAGCTGATGACCGACAAAAATAT